>JACRPY010000003.1:87698-255706 GCA_016222945.1 Methanobacterium sp.
TGGGACCATAGGGTAGCTTGGTCGATCCTTTGGGCTTTGGGAGCCTGAGACTCCGGTTCAAATCCGGGTGGTCCCATTTTACATTAAGGTAAATAGGAGTTAGAAATATATTCACATCCCCGCCTTAGCTCAATTTGGCAGAGCATCGGACTGTAGATCCGAGGGTTGCTGGTTCAAGTCCGGCAGGCGGGATTTTGATCATTATAAAATACTCCAGAAAATAAATGACATTAGATTGTATTCCAGAAAGAAATAGAAAAGTATTTAAGTAGGTATGCGTATACCTTATTATACTCTCATTCTTAAGAGCTGCCCTGGTGGTGTAGGGGCTATCATGTGGGCCTGTCGAGCCCACGACTCGGGTTCAAATCCCGGCCAGGGCGTTGTATTTGGGGCCCGTAGCTCAGTCTGGCAGAGCGCTTGGCTTTTAACCAAGTGGCCGCGGGTTCAATTCCCGTCGGGCCCGTTCTTGATTCTTATGCAACACTCGAAAATTGGAAATTTTCGGTGCATCGAAAATCGTAGATTTTCAAATGCTTTCGTTGCAAGCTTGCAAATCAAAACATACAAAAATCAAAGATTTTTGTGCCCAAAACCAATGGTTTTGAAGGCCTTACGAAACTATGTTTCGTGACCCCGAAAACGAAGTTTTCGAGGGATTTGCAATTTTTAACTGGAGGATAAATTGTGAAGAAAGATATCTTAAAACACAGATTAGTTCCAGAACATGCTATTTTGTCAAAATCTGAAATTAAAAAAGTAATAAAAAAGTTAGATATCCATCCTGAACAGCTTCCCAAGATAAAACAGGATGATCCTGTTTGTAAATCAATTGAAGCTAAAGCAGGGGATATTTTAAAAATAACACGAAAAAGCCATACTGCCGGGAAGTTTGTTACTTATCGACTAGTATTAGAATAATAATTTATTTTTGGAGGAGTTTAATGGGGAAAAATGCATGGGGACTGGTTGATGCATTTTTTGATCAGTACAATTTGGTAGACCATCACATAAAATCCTATAACGACTTTGTAGACCATCGAATACAGGACATAATTGATATAACCGACGAAATTGTGCTTGAACAAGGCGAATACAGAGTAAAAACAGGCAAGTTAACCATAAAAAAACCATTTATTAAAGAAGCTGACGGATCAAAAAGTGAGATATTTCCAACCGAAGCAAGACTAAGAAATTTAACATATTCTGCGCATATGTATCTGGAAATGGCCCTTGTAAGAGAAGGAGAACCTGAACCAGAAATGGAAGATGTATATATTGGTGAATTGCCAGTAATGCTGAAATCAAGCATATGTCACTTGAATGGATTAAATGAAAAAGAATTAGATGAAAAAGGAGAAGATCCACAAGATCCTGGAGGATATTTTATTGTAAACGGCTCAGAAAGGGCAATCGTTACAATGGAAGAAATAGCTCCAAATAAAATTATACTTGAGCGAATTGGTGAAAAAGAAGATAGACGAGCAAGAGCCATTGTTACTTCAATTAAAAGCGGTTTTAGAGCTCGAATAACTCTTGAATATAGAAAGCCAAGGAAAAAAGGAGTATTCCTTAGAATATCATTCCCCTATGTTCCAGGAGAAATACCACTTGTTGTTTTGCTGCGAGCACTGGGACTTGAAACTGATGAAGAATTAGTAAAAAGCGTTTCAGATGAAGGCGACATACAGTTCCTTCTTATAGATGATATTCAAACTTCAGAAGTGATGACAAGATATGACGCGGTTAAATATATTGGTAACCGAGTCGCTAAGGGCATGACTGAAGAATACAGGATTAAAAGAGCTGAAGATGTAATAGATAGATATTTATTACCACATATCGGCGTGGACTCTGAAAACAGGGACGAAAAATCAACATATCTCGCTGAAATGACCGAGATGTTGCTTCAAGTTATTTTTGAAACACGTGAACCCCACGATAAAGATCATTACGCTAACAAACGGCTGCGAGTATCTGGCGATCTAATGGAGGATTTATTTAGGGTTGCATTTACCAGCCTAACCAGAGATATGACATACCAACTTGAAAGAAGCTTAGCTCGTGGAAAAGAACCTTCTGTGAAACAGGCAGTAAGATCTGACGTTTTAACAGAAAACATTAAGCATGCTATTGCCACTGGGAACTGGGTTGGTGGAAGAGCAGGTGTAAGCCAATTGCTTGACAGAACAAGTTACATGGGAACATTGTCTCACCTTAAAAGAGTTGTATCACCTTTAAGCAGGAGCCAACCTCACTTTGAAGCTCGTGATTTGCATCCAACGCAATTTGGAAAGATATGTCCAAATGAAACGCCTGAGGGGCCAAATTGTGGGCTTGTGAAAAATCTCGCGCTTCTTGCAAAAATATCTGAAGGTTCCAATCCAGATGAAATTGAAAATGTAATTAAGAAAATGGGAGTTCTAAGTTCCAAATAGAGGGGTTAAAGCGTGAAAAAGTCCAAAATTTACATTAATGGTAAGCTCACAGGAGCTTGTGACGATCCAGAAAGTTTTGTAGAGGAAATGAGAGAAAAAAGAAGAAGTGGTGAAATCTCTCATGAAATGAACATCACCCATTACCAAGAAACAGATGAAATATTTATTTTCAACGACCCTGGAAGGACAAGAAGACCTCTTATTGTTGTTAAAGACGGCGAATCAATGGTTAAAGATGAGATCATTGCAGGCCTAAAATCAGGAGATTTAGACTGGAATGACCTAATAAATCAGGGAATAATTGAATATTTAGATGCTGAAGAGGAAGAAAACACATATATTGCCATGTTTGAGGAGCAATTAACCGAGGACCACACTCATCTTGAAATTGACCCTTCTACAATGCTGGGAATATGTGCAGGTATCATTCCTTATGCTAATCACAACTCATCTCCTAGAAACACGATGGAAGCAGGGATGACAAAACAGGCATTAGGTCTTTACGTTTCAAACTACGCTTTAAGAACTGATACCAGAGCTCACCTTTTACACCATCCACAGTTACCAATGGTTAAAACAAAATCAATAGATGCAACTAATTACGATGCACGACCATCAGGCCAAAATTTTGTGGTTGCAGTTATGTCCTATGAAGGATACAACATGGAAGATGCATTGATACTTAACAAGGCATCTATTGAAAGAGGACTTTCAAGATCATCATTTTTTAGATCATACGAAGCTTCAGAGAGAAGATATCCTGGTGGACAGGAAGATAAATTCGAATTACCTGAAAAAACCGTTAGAGGATACCGTTCAGATGAAGTTTACAGACATCTTGACGAAGACGGCATAATAAACCCTGAAGTCGAAGTTAAATCAGGTGATGTTTTAATAGGTAAAACTTCCCCTCCAAGGTTCCTTGAAGAAATAGACGAATTTGGAACACCTGCAGAGCGAAGACGTGAAACATCCATTACTGTAAGACACGGTGAAAAAGGTACTATTGACGCAGTGCTGGTCACAGAAACTGTTGAAGGAAGTAAACTTACAAAAATACGAGTTCGTGACCAAAGACAGCCAGAATTCGGAGATAAATTTGCATCAAGACACGGTCAAAAAGGTGTTGTTGGTTTAATAGTTTCACAGGAAAACGTACCATTTACATCAGAAGGAATAGTTCCAGATTTAATTGTAAATCCACACGCTATCCCCTCAAGGATGTCTGTTGGTCAGGTAATTGAGATGCTTGCAGGAAAAGCAGGTGCAATGGAAGGAAGAAGAATGGACGGAACTCCATTTACAGGGGCAGACGGTGAAGAATTAATTAAAGATCTTCTTAGAGAAAACGGATTTGAAACTGCTGGACGTGAAACATTATACAACGGAATCACCGGTGAAAGAATAGAAGCAGAAATATTCGTAGGAGTTGCTTTCTACCAGAAATTACACCACATGACATCCGATAAAGTATACGCAAGGTCAAGAGGACCAGTACAAGTATTAACAAGACAACCAACAGAAGGAAGAGCAAGAGAAGGTGGTCTAAGATTTGGAGAAATGGAAAGAGACTGTCTCATTGCTCACGGTGCTGCATTAGCACTTAAAGAAAGGCTTCTTGATGAATCAGATAAATACGAAGCTATTGTATGTGCAGATTGTGGTATGATTGGGGTTTATGATAGAATCAGAGGAAAGAAATATTGCCCAATATGCGGGGACTCAGATTCATTCCCAGTAGAGATTTCATATGCATTTAAACTTCTATTAGACGAGCTTAAGAGTCTTTGTATCTTCCCAAGACTTGTACTTGAGGATAAAGCATGATTAAGCAAATTAAATTATTAATGGGTAAAATAAGCAAGGAGTGAATATTTTGAAAGGAATTTTAAAGAAAATCGCCCAGATTAATTTTGGCTTGATGTCTCCAGAAGACATAAGGAAAATGTCCGTTACCAAGATTGTAACTCCTGACACATACGATGAGGACGGGTATCCAATAGAAGCAGGGCTTATGGATCCAAGACTCGGAGTTATTGATCCTGGACTTAAATGTAGGTCATGTGGATCAAAAGGTGGGGATTGTCAGGGACACTTTGGTCATATTAACATAGCAAGACCAGTAATCCATGTTGGTTTCGCAGACACGATTCATAAGATCTTAAGATCAACTTGTAAAGAATGTGGAAGAGTCCTATTAACTGAAACTGAAATCGTTAACTACAAAGACAAGTTCCAAACCTTGAACAAAAACGAAGAAAGCCTGACAAATATTATAAAAGAGATTTATACAGTTGCTAGACGGGATAAATGCCCTCATTGTGAAGAGGAACAGGAAGATGTTAAAATAGACAAACCTGTATCTATTGTAGAGGGAAACTACAAGTTAACTCCAAGTGAAGTGCGTGAAAGACTCGAAAAGATTCCTGAAGAGGATCATATGCTACTTGGAGTGAATCCAAAGGTTGCAAAACCAGAATGGATGGTTTTAACTGTTTTACCAGTTCCACCAGTTACTGTAAGGCCATCAATCACACTTGAAACCGGTGAAAGATCAGAAGACGATTTAACTCACAAACTCGTGGACATATTAAGGATTAATCAACGATTAAAGGAAAACATGGAAGCTGGAGCTCCACAACTTATTGTAGAAGATTTATGGGAGCTTTTACAGTACCACGTTACAACTTATTTTGATAATGAAGCATCAGGTGTACCTCCTGCAAGACATAGGTCAGGAAGACCACTTAAAACTCTTGCACAACGATTAAAAGGTAAAGAAGGACGTTTCAGAAGTAATTTATCTGGTAAAAGGGTAAACTTCTCCGCAAGGACAGTTATATCTCCAGATCCTAACATAAGTATTAATGAAGTCGGTGTTCCTGAAATGATTGCAAAAGAAGTCACCGTGCCTATATATGTGACTCCTTGGAACATGGATGCAATGAAAGAATACATTATGAACGGCCCAAATGTCCATCCTGGAGCGAATTACGTGGAAAGACCTGATGGAAGGAAGGTAAGAGTATACGAAGAAACCAAAGAAGCCATAATTGAAAAATTAGAGGTTGGTTTTAGAGTTGAAAGACATTTAATAAATGGAGATGTTGTACTATTCAACAGGCAACCCTCCTTGCACAGAATGTCCATGATGGCTCACGAAGTTCGAGTTTTACCATATAAAACATTCAGACTTAACCTTTGTGTATGTCCGCCTTACAATGCAGATTTTGATGGGGACGAAATGAACATGCACATCTTCCAGACAGAAGAATCACGTGCTGAAGCTAAATCATTAATGAGAGTTCAAGAACATATTTTATCTCCAAGGTTCGGAGGACCTATTACTGGAGGAATACACGATCATATATCTGGAGCTTACCTTTTAACAAGGCAAAGCAGTATATTTGAAGAAGATGAAGTATTCCAGATGGTAAAAAGGGCTAAAATGCCATTACCAGAACCAAGAGGCAAACCATGGACTGGAAAAGAAATATTCAGTTTATTACTTCCAGAAGACCTTAACATGGTTTATAAAGCAGAAATCTGCAGGAACTGTGATGAATGCCTTAAAAACGAGTGTAAAAACGATGCATACGTCATAATTGAAGACGGCCAGCTAAAAACTGGTGTAATTGACGATAAAGCATTTGGATCATTTTCTGGAAAGATTCTTGATTCTATAGTAAAAGAATATGGTACTGATAGGGCCAGAGACTTTTTAGATTCTGTAACTAAGCTTTCCATTTCAGGAATAATGAAAAAAGGATTTACCACCAGTACTGATGATGAGGAAATTCCTCAGGAAGCTAAAGAAAGAATAGAAGAACTCTTATCTCGTGCAGAAGAAAGAGTTGAACTGCTCATTGCTGCCTACGAAAATGAAGAACTTGAAGCCCTCCCTGGAAGAAGTTTAGAAGAAACTCTTGAAATGAAAATAATGCAGGAATTAGGGGAAGCAAGGGACAAATCAGGAGTAATAGCCGAAAGTTACTTTGATATTAATGAAAACCACGCAGTTATAATGGCACTTACAGGTGCAAGAGGTTCAATGCTTAACTTAACTCAGATTGCAGCTTGTGTAGGCCAACAATCTGTTCGTGGTGGAAGAATTGAAAGAGGTTACAGTGAAAGAACCCTTCCACACTTTAAACGGAGAGAATTAGGTGCAAAAGCACGTGGATTTGTGCATTCAAGTTACAAAACAGGGCTTGATCCACTTGAATTCTTTTTCCATGCTATGGGTGGTAGAGAAGGTCTTGTAGATACAGCGATAAGGACAGCGCAAAGTGGTTACATGCAACGTAGACTTGTAAACGCACTTCAAGATTTAAGTGTCAAACCTGACGGAACTGTAAGGGATAACAGAGGCGTTATAATCCAGACCATGTACGGCGAAGATAAAGTAGACCCTGCAAAAAGTGATTACGGGAAAGTAGCAGATATCGACAGAGTAATTGAAGAAATAAGGATTAAATCAACTAAATAGGATAATTAAAGGGATAATGGTGGTTTTGTGCCAGAATTAAAACGTGTCATGAAAATTTTAAAGAAGAAAAAAGCTGACTTTCCTGAAAGCTTAATCGAGGAAATTGCAGATGCCAGCCAGAGACATGAACTGACTGATGCAGAATTGACTGAATTAATTGTAAGAATTAAAAAAGCGTATGAAAGAGCCACAGTAGAAGATGGTGAAGCTGTAGGTACTGTAGCAGCTCAATCTGTAGGGGAACCAGGTACCCAGATGACAATGAGAACATTTCACTATGCAGGGGTAGCTGAATTAAACGTTACCCTCGGTCTTCCAAGACTGATTGAAATTGTGGATGCCAGAAAGAAAATATCAACTCCAACCATGGCCATATACTTTGAAGAGGAATATATGGCTGATGAGGAATTTGTAAGAAGAATTGCTAACCAGATTGGTAAAAGTAATATGAGTGATATTTTAAAGAGTTTCAATACTAACTATGCAGATATGAATATCGTAGTGGAACTTAATATTGAGAAGATTGAAGACAAAAGACTTGATCTTGATGACATTATAAAGCGAATAGAAAAAGCTTTTAAAAGAGTTCAAATAGATAACAATATACTAAGTTTTGAACCCCCAGCACCAAGTATAAGAGAATTAAGACTTTTATCTGATAAGGTTCGTGACCTTCAAATCAGTGGTGTAAAGAACATAGGAAAGGTAGTTATAAGTAAGGAAGGCCTTGAATGGGTTATACATACTGAAGGTTCAAATCTTGGGTCCGTTTTAAAAATGGAAGGTATTGATAAAGTTAGAACCACTACAAACGACATTCACGAAATAGAGAAAGTTCTGGGAATAGAAGCAGCCAGAAACGCAGTAATAAGAGAAGCACAGAGTACAATGGAAGAACAAGGACTTACAGTGGATGTAAGGCATATAATGCTCGTTGCAGATATGATGACTGCAGATGGTTCTGTAAAATCCATAGGAAGACACGGTATAAGCGGTGAGAAAGCAAGTGTACTGGCAAGAGCTTCTTTTGAAGAAACTGGAAAACACCTCTTAAGAGCCAGCATAAGAGGAGAAATAGATCATCTCACTGGAATAATTGAAAATATTATAATTGGACAGCCAATACCACTTGGAACAGGTTCTGTTGGCGTCATTATGAAAGAAAGAAAATAATAGGTGAGACTTATCCAAACTTACCACAACGATACAATAGGAGGCAGCACATGGACATAGATAGAGGAATTAGGGTTGCTGTAGACACAGGAACCGTCACATTAGGATCGGACAAGTCTGTTCAGGCTTTAAAGTTAGGTAAAGGAAAACTGGTGATCATTGCAGATAATTGCCCTGAAGAAGTAAGGGAAGATGTAATGTACTACTCAAAATTATCAGACATTCCTGTTTACACATATGAAGGAACAAGTGTAGAGCTTGGATCTGTATGCGGTAAACCATTTACAGTAGCTACACTTATAATAAAGGATCAAGGAGATTCTACAATATTAGAAGCTATGGGGTAATTTCTGTGACTATAAAATTTTCAACAAACGAAATAAGATATATAGCTTTATTTGAGAGCATGACTGGCGCAATGGTCAAAGACTGTATTGTTGATGACGAAGTCGGTAAACTAACATTCCTTGTAAAAAAAGGAGATATGGGACTTGCAATTGGAAAAAGAGGAAGTACAGTTACTAAAGTCCAAAAAACAGTTGATAAAGGTGTGGAAGTCATAGAACACTCAGAAGACCCTGTAGAATTTATAAGTAATTTAATGGCCCCTGCTAAAATTAGAAGTATCAGAATACTTCAAAAAGAAAATGGGGAAAAAATCGCTACAATAGAGACAGATCCTAGAAATAAAAGGACTGCTATTGGAAAAGGCGGTAAAAACATAGAAAGAGCTAGACTTTTAGCAAAAAGACAGCACAATATAAATAACATTGTGATAAAATAATTCAGATAATAAATTTTAGATTATGATCAAATTAATTCGTTATTTTGATAACAATAATTAAGGATGTATTAAGGAGAAATCACGATTGCCAGGACTTTTTGCAGCAAAGAAACTTAAAAAGAATAGACAGAACTTCAGATGGAAGGATACAGAATATAAAAGGAAAGCATTAAGGTTAGATGTTAAAGCGGACCCATTGGAAGGCGCACCTCAAGCAAGAGGAATTGTAATTGAAAAAGTGGGAATTGAAGCAAAACAACCTAACTCTGCTATAAGAAAATGCGTTAGAGTTCAACTCATAAAAAACGGGAAGCAATTAACAGCATTTGCTCCTGGAGATGGTGCTATCGGATTTATTGATGAGCACGATGAAGTAATGATTGAAGGTATTGGAGGACCATCCGGAAGATCTATGGGAGATATCCCTGGAGTAAGATGGAAAGTTACCAAAGTAAATAACGTGTCCTTAGAAGAAATGGTTAAAGGTAAAATAGAAAAGCCAGTTAGATAAACTAACTGAACTCTTTATAATAACAACTAGTAAAAAAAAATTAGGAAAACCAGTGAGGTAATTTGATGAGTAAGGTTTTTGATAAATGGGATTTAGAAGAGGTGAAAGTAGAGGACTTGGGTCTTGTAAATTATATTTGCTTAGACGAAATATTAGTTCCACACACCTTAGGAAGACATGTCAAGAGACAGTTCGCCAAATCAAGAGTTTCAATAGTGGAAAGACTGATGAATAAAATCATGAGGACACATATAAACTCCGGTAAGAAAAATAAAGCTTATAACATCGTAAAAGACTCTCTTGAAGTCATAAATAAGAGATCAAAAGAAAACCCTGTCCAAATATTGGTTAAAGCAGTTGAAAATGCTTCACCAAGGGAAGAAATTACAAGGGTAAAATACGGTGGTATAGGATACCAGGTTGCAGTAGATATTGCTCCTCAAAGAAGAGTAGATTTAGCACTCGGATTTATAACAAGAGGCGCCATACAGTCCTCATTTAAAAGGAAACGATCTGCAGCAGAATGTTTAGCTGATGAATTGTTACTTGCAGCCGAATATGACACAAGAAGTTTTGCAATTGGAAAGAAAGACGAAAAAGAAAGAATTGCAAGATCTGCACACTAAATTTAAATTCAATTAAGCAGATAAGGCATATCAACCATTAATTATGCAAATTACATATAGATTAACCATCTAAATGCCTTTAAATATCTGCTTTTAACTATTTTATAATTACCAGGTGATTATAGTGAGTAGACGGACTAAAATGATTGATAAGATTAAAGAATTGATGTACCAACCTGAAAACATAAGAAATATAGGGATCGTAGCCCACATCGATCACGGGAAAACTACACTCTCAGATAATTTACTTGCCGGTGCAGGAATGATATCGGCTGAGCTTGCAGGAGATCAAAGATTCCTTGATTTTGACGAGCAAGAACAAGCAAGGGGAATTACCATTGACGCTGCAAACGTGTCCATGGTGCACAAATTCAAAGAAGACGAATATCTAATTAACCTCATCGATACACCAGGTCACGTTGACTTTGGTGGAGACGTAACACGTGCAATGAGGGCAGTAGACGGCGCAGTAGTTGTAATCTGTGCTGTTGAAGGAATCATGCCCCAAACAGAAACTGTACTAAGACAAGCTCTAAAAGAGAACGTAAAACCAGTATTGTTCATTAACAAGGTTGATCGTCTGATAAATGAGTTAAAATTAGATGATGCTGAACTACAACAGAGATTTATAAAAATCATCGCTTCTGCAAACAAAATTATAAGATCAATGGCTCCAGAAGAACTTAAAGCTGACTGGCTAGCCAAGGTAGAAGATGGAAGTGTTGCATTCGGTTCTGCATACCACAATTGGGCTATAAACGTTCCAATTATGCAGCAAACAGGTATAACCTTCAAAAATATTTATGAATACTGTAAAGAGGAAAATCAGAAAGAATTAGCTCAAAAAGCACCAATTACTGAAGTTTTACTTGATATGGTTATAGAACACTTACCAAGCCCTGACGTGTCACAAAGATACAGAGTTCCAGCAATCTGGAATGGAGATATCGAAAGTGAAGAAGGGCAAGGTATGGTCAATACAAGTCCAGATTCACCGCTAGCGGTAATGGTTACAAACATCAGTATAGATAAACACGCTGGTGAAATTGCAACTGGTCGTGTATACGGTGGAACAATAGAAAAAGGTACTGAAATCTACTTCGTAGGTTCACATGGTAAAGCCAGGACCCAGCAGGTTGGAGTATACTTCGGTCCAGAAAGGATCAACACAGATAAGGTTCCAGCAGGAAACATTGTAGCAATAACCGGTGCAAGAAACGCTGTTGCAGGGGAAACAATTTCCGAACCTGGAAGAAAAATCAAAGCTTTCGAAGGATTGGAACACATATCCGAGCCAGTAGTTACAGTTGCTGTTGAAGCTAAAAACACTAAAGATCTTCCAAAACTTATAGAAGTTTTAAGACAGGTCGGAAAAGAAGACCCAACAGTACGAATTGAAATTAACGAAGAAACTGGTGAGCACCTCATAGCAGGTATGGGTGAACTTCACTTAGAAATTATCACTTACAGAATTGATGAAAAAGGTGTGGAAATAGAGACATCACCACCTATTGTTGTTTACAGAGAAACCATTGCCGGTACAGCTGGACCAGTGGAAGGTAAATCACCTAATAAGCACAACAGATTCTACATTGAAATTGAACCATTAAACGATGAAATGTTCCATGCGCTACAAGATAAAAAGATTAAAGAAGGTAAAGTAAAAGGAAAAGAAGATATAGCAACATTCATGGAATACGGTCTTCCTAAAGAAGAAGCAAGAAAAGTTTGGGATGTATACGGGCGAAGTTTATTCATAAACATGACCCGTGGTATACAGTACCTGGATGAAATTAAAGAACTTCTACTTGAAGGTTTCGAAAGTGCATTAGATGATGGTCCAATCGCAAGAGAAAAGGTCATGGGTATAAAAATAAAGCTCATGGATGCAAAGATTCACGAAGATGCCGTGCACAGAGGACCAGCACAAGTTCTACCTGCAATAAGAAAAGCAGTATACGGATCCATCATGATGGCAAACCCAACACTACTTGAACCTAAACAAAAAGTATTCATCAACACACCCCAAGACTACATGGGTTCAGCAACAAGAGAAGTACAAAACAGAAGAGGCCAAATTGTGGACATGCAACAAGAAGGGGACATGATGACCCTTGAATCAAAAGTACCTGTTGCAGAAATGTTCGGATTTGCAGGAGACATAAGATCTGCTACAGAAGGCAGATGTTTATGGTCAACAGAAAACGCAGGATTCGAAAGATTACCTACAGAACTTCAAAAACAAATTGTAAGGCAGATAAGAGATAGAAAAGGACTAAGTCCAGAACCATACGGACCAGACCATTACATTGGATAAAATAAATCCATATTCTCCTTTTTGGTTTTCAAAAAAAAATATTTTTTTTGCATGCCACAGGAGGATAATTGAAATCCAAACCATAAATTTTAATAAGTACTATCTCAAAATAATGATATTCTCAAACTAATCGAATACATGATTTAAATGGAGGTTAATTAAATGGCTAAAGCAAAAGAACATATGAACTTGGCGTTTATCGGACACGTAGACCACGGTAAATCAACACTTGTGGGACACCTTTTACTCCAGTCAGGAGCTATCGCAGAGCAACAGCTCTCTGACGGTGAAAATAAGTTCAGATTCGTCATGGATAAATTGACAGAAGAAAGAGAAAGAGGAGTAACAATCGACCTTGCTCACGCAAGATTCGACTCTCCAAAATACGAATTTACAATTGTGGACTGTCCAGGACACAGAGATTTCGTTAAAAACATGATTACAGGAGCATCTCAAGCAGACGCTGCTGTATTAGTAGTGGCAATAGACGACGGTGTAATGCCACAAACAAAGGAACACGCGTTCCTTGCAAGAACATTAGGTATTAACCAATTAATCATTGGTATAAACAAAATGGACCTTGTAAAATACGATGAAGCAAAGTTCAACGAACTTAAAGAAGAAGTAAGCGCACTCATTAAGACTGTAGCATACAAACCAGATGATATACACTTCATACCGCTTTCCGCATTTGAAGGAGACAACATCACAAAACCAAGTGAAAACACCCCTTGGTATAAAGGTCCTTCACTTGTAACTGCTCTTGACGAATTCAAAGCACCAGAAAAACCAACAAAATTACCATTAAGAGTACCTGTACAGGACGTATACTCTATTACTGGTGTGGGAACAGTACCAGTAGGAAGAATAGAAACTGGTGTCATGAAAAAAGGTGACACTGTCATATTCGAACCTCCAGGAGCAACCGGAGAAGTTAAATCCATCGAAATGCACCACGAAATGCTCGACTCAGCAGAACCTGGTGACAACGTAGGATTCAACGTAAGAGGTGTCGGTAAAAACGATATCAGAAGAGGAGACGTTGCAGGACACACAAGCACACCACCGAGTGTTGCCAAAGAATTCACAGCACAGATTGTTGTATTACAACACCCTGGTGTTATCACCGTAGGTTACACACCTGTATTCCACTGTCACACTGCTCAAGTAGCATGTACATTCCTGGAATTACAGAAAAAACTCGACCCGGCAACTGGTCAAGTAAAAGAAGAAAACCCAGACTTCCTCAAAACAGGGGATGCTGCGTTTGTTGTTGTTAAACCAACAAAACCAATGGTAATCGAGAAAATCAAAGACATTCCACACATGGGTAGATTTGCTATAAGAGATATGGGTCAAACCGTAGCTGCTGGAATGTGTATCGATTTAGTACCAGCAAAATAGAAGTATAGGAATATTCCTACTCTTCCTTTTTATTTTTATGGAGGAATATTAAATGCATAAAGCAAGAATCAAACTTACAGGAACAGACCCAGAAAAACTCCAATTCGTATGCGACCAACTACAAAAAATCGCTGAAAGAACAGGAGTAGATCTTTCAGGACCAATCCCACTACCCACCAAAAAATTAGTAGTGCCAACCAGAAAATCTCCAGACGGAGAAGGAAAAGCTACATGGGAAAAATGGGAAATGAGAATACACAAAAGACTTGTAGGAATCGAAGCCGATGAAAGGGCAATGAGACAAGTCATGAAAGTAAACGTTCCTGATAATGTAAGCATAGAAATAGAATTAAGAAGCTAGTTCCTTTTTTATAGCTTAAATTCATTTTGATTAGCTTAAATTAAGTTTTAAGCTTAAAACACTCTTTTTTGCCGGGATAGCCGGCCCAACCTTTTTAGAAAAAAGGTTGATCAAAAAGTAAAAATCCACATATGCCGGGATAGCCTAGCCAGGGAAGGCGCGGGACTTGAGATCCCGTGGAGCATCGCTCCACCTGGGTTCAAATCCCAGTCCCGGCGTTTAAAAATCTACGATTTTTTTTGACGCCTCCCAAACTGAAAGTTTTGTAGAACACTCATAAAACTTTCAATTTTATAGTTTCTCGAAACCTTGTTCCAATAACATTTAATAAATTTTTGATTTTGAATGAAACTCTCGAAATCTTCGATTTCGAAGCACGGATCGAAGATATTTATGCTTTATTTCCTGAAAGCAAAATTCATGATTTCATAAATCAAAATTATAAATTTTGATAGTGTTGAAATTTTAAATATGTTATAAAAAACTTTTTTTTTGATTTTATCTCAAGAATTAATCCAATTATTTTATATAAAATTATTTTTATATTAATTGTAATTATAATTTTAAGATAAAAGAGGCATAATAATGAAAAATTATTTAATATTAATAGTATTTTTTCTAGTTATATCCACTTCAGGTTGTCTAAATTCAGGTTATGGAGAGGACAGTGAAATGAGAGATATTAGTGGATTCAACCAGATCATTGCAAGTGGAGATGGACCTACTGATATCCATATAAATCAGAGTGATAAAGAATCCCTGGAAGTAGAAGCAGGACCATATGCAACACCAAGTGTAAAAACAGAAGTAAAAGATGGTAAACTATATCTACATTCTTCACATCCAGTTACATATTATATTACTGTAAAAGATCTAAACTCTATTCAATTAAATGATACGGGTCCCGGAGAGTTGAAAGCAGAGAATCTTAAAGTCACAAATTTGAATATTTATACTAATAGTATGAGTATTAATCTAGTCAATTTAAAAGCTGATAAACTTGTATTCACTGGAAGTGAATCTATAGATATTTCTGGTGAAGTTAATGAGCAGAATATAAACATAGAACAAAATAATGAATATAATGGAACTAATCTTATCAGTAAGATTGCAAATGTTAATGTTGAAAATAATGGAATGGCAACAGTACGTGTTTCAGATGTTTTAAATGCTATTGTTAAACATAATGGGGCCATATATTATATTGGTAAACCTCAATTAAAAAAACAGATAGATCATCCATCTGTTGGTAGAATAGAAGAAATAAAAGGATAGAATAATAAGAACATTCCATTTTTACGTTTATGACACAATTCTAGTGATAAAAATGTCCTTCAATCCACTCTACTCATTTTTAAATACCATAAAAAATATTATTTTTAGAAAAATTCACTTTCCTAAAAACAAAATTGGTAAAATTTTAATCACAGAAGATGGCCAGGAATTCAGCATATTCCGTGAAGTAAAAATAGATCACACAGATGACCCTAATGATTCTGCAGTCTTCAAAGTCAAATTCTTACTGGAGAATATGAAAGTACAGGATAATATTCGCTTTTCATGGATACCAGTACCCTTTTTTGTAGGACTTCCCGGATTTCAGGCTAAAGTCTGGACCATTAACTATAAAAATGGATTTTTTCAGGGCATATATCAATGGAAAAACTCAGATTATGCTAAAAAATATTCCAAGTCATTTGCCTATAATTTCATGACCCGCAGATCAACGCCAGGGTCAGTTTCTTTTGAAATCATTACCCATACAAATTTAGAAGATTATTTAAAGACATTATAAACATTTGAAAATTAAAATTTCATTTTAATTTTAACTGATTTTAACTGAACAAGTTCATTTAATGAAATTTTACTCCTTAAATAGAACCCGTTTGAGTTCTTTCAAGTTAAGTGTGATGAATGGCTCTGCATTGGGGTCTGCCAGTATTTCAAACTGCTCCAATTTAGTTTCCAAATAGATCTTATACAATAAACTCTGAAGCTCAGGGACAGGTGTTTCTATAATCTTCCTTATTTTTAAAAAGTCATCATCAGTCATTCGACTCTTAGCTTTCCTTAATTTTAAAATGCTTTCATCAGTCAGTTGAGTATTATAATCTTCCATTTGACTTTCAAAAGCCCCTACCGCATTTATATCCATAGACACGTACAAATTAACAACGAATGGGGGAAATCGCTCCAACATATCTAATAATCCTCTGATATCCTCTCCTTTAATTTCTATTTCTAATTCTTCATTCAACAACTTTGCCACATTGGACGCTCTTTCTTTGCTACCTCGACCATAAACCATAGAAGCAAGCACTGCACTCGCTAAAATTGCAGAAAATACGTAAAGCTGATTTTGACCTTCCCAAATTGAAGAAATAGGTATTTTAGCAAGATAAAAGATAATCCATGTAATTAAAATGCTTCCTAATATGAATGTTAAAACTGATAATATAATTGCAATCGCTTTATTTTTGATCAAATTTATTCACCAATTATTTTATCATTTGGCCATGCATTTATAGTTTTGAAACCTATTTTTTTTACACTTCATTTAGTATATTAAATGAAACTGTCAATGCTATACTTGAATTTCTTAAAAATCTATAAATTTAGAGATTTAAATGAATTCAAATTATTAATTCACCCATAACTAATAATGTTGAATAAGTTCAATTTTGTATTTTATTTTTATTTTAAACTAAAAGATCGAATCAAATATACCGAAAAATAATTATAAAACCTCCACTGTAATGTTATTTAATAAAAATAATAGTAGATAAAAATTTAAGGGAGGAGATAAAGTGAAAAAACTTCAAATAGGTCTAATAGTCTTGGTTATTTGTTTTGTTGTGGCGCTATCAGGATGTACTTCAAATAATACTACTTCCAGCAATAAATCGTTGAGTTCTAATGTATCCAGTTCAAATGCTTCAGCTTCTAGTGATGTTAACATTGTGGTAAGTTATTCTGGTAGTTGGGCGGTTGATGTAAGTGGTCCATTCGGATATCGTTCACTCGCAGGTACTGGGGATCAAACAACTGCTATAAATGGTGTAACCGGATCTGTAACTGCTGCTGCCCGTAAAACAGATGGAGGTAATGGGGTTCTAACCGTTTCAATAACTAAAGGTGGAAAAACACTTGCTTCACAAAGTACCTCTGCTCCATGGGGAGGGGCTACTGCCGTCGCCACAGGTATCTAATATCCATTATCTCTTTTTTTTATTTTTTTTATGTTTATAAATGGACAACTTCTGATTAAAAGTTTATAACTCCATTTCAAGCCTTCATTTTTATTTTAATAGAAAAATGCGTAAAAATTGCGCCTTGTAAGTTAAATGTCTTTATAGTTTGGCTTTCTATAGATAGTTCTCAACTCATTTCAATCTGATCCATCTTCTGAAGGATAAATACTAATACTAGAAGTATTAGTCCATAGATAACTAGCATTCCAGCTACAACCTGGCCTGGAAGAAGACCTCCAGCAAGGGCGGAAAAACCAAAAACAATTGCTACAATATTCATTAAGGTCTGAGTAATTATTAGTTTTTTTACAATAGGGGGAATATTTACTTTTTTTACTTCAGAATCATTGGTTTCATATGTTTGTGGCCGGAATCTTTTGATAAGTAATATAAATCCTCCGATGATACTTAAAAGTCCAATGAGTATTTTTATTATCCCGGTTAAAATTCCAGGAACTATACATGAAAAAATTCCCAATGTGGCAAATACTAGTCCAATTATTATCATTAATCTGGAACGTTTATATTGGCCAATAGGGGTTTCTCCTAAAGCCATTATTTGAATGGCATAGATAAACAAAAGCAGTCCCAACTGACCATCTGGAGAAAAGGGTATTAGACCATTTGCCACTGGAAATAGGAGTATTCCTAGAAGTATTAGGAGAACTGCTAGTACTAATAGTATTGCAGACCCTAGTGGGAGAGTGGCCTCGTTAAAAAGGCTTAAAAGCCCTTTTGATTTATTTAATGTAAGATTTCCTGGTTCTTCTGTAGGATATGCCTTTGAAACATTGTGAATACACCATGAAAGATAGAAAAAACTGATTCCATAAATAATAAGAATCACTGCAGTTATTGAATCTGTTGTAATACTTGGAATAAGTGTTATCAGGCCTGAAATTATTGTTATTACATATACAATTCCACATGCAATGGTTAATTGCTGTAAGATACCTGGAATTTTAATCCAGGTTTTTGCCCTTTTTTTGGAGATAAATAACTGCAAAAGAAGGGTAATCCCCCCAGTAAAAAGGATTATTCCAACCAGTGTCTTGACAACTCCTGAAAGGTACCCTGGAATGAAACAAGCGACCATTCCAAGAATTGCTGTGCATATCCCAATTATAATAAGTGCCCATGAACGACGGAGATCTCCAAAGGGAGTTTTACCCATTGTTATAATTTGAAATGAAACAATTACTAGGAAAAGTCCGTATGTGCTGTCGGGAGTATAAGGCAAAGCTCCTGTATGAATTTCAAAAAGAAGAAAGCCAAATAGAAGCATAAATACTCCGAAAACCATTAAAATAACAACTTCCATAGAAAGATCAGATTCTTCAGTTATTTTAAAAAATGTTTTTTGTTTTTGCATATTATCTAATGCCAATTGATAATCCTCCTTATTATGCCTATGGATATAACAATTTAATCCTATAGATATCTATATTCAATGCTTTACCAGACTTCCTGACCTTGGTTAAAATGAGCAGTAAATATTTTGCTGGGATCATTGGTTTCTTCTACATTAGGAATTTTAATATTATCCATATTTCCAAGGCCTATTGGTACATAAAGGATAAAATCCAAAAGATCCGCTCCTTTAGAGATTGCATTAAAGTATGCATTTAAGGCTTCTGGATCAGATTCTCGCTGATCAACACTTCCAGTGTATAAACCGTTATTTCCAGTTTTATCTGCGTAACTGAATGCTAGGCCATAAAGAGAGCCAATATTGATCTTATCTAAAGATAAGGCACCGTATATGGAACTGAATATCATGGCATGTTTTGCAAGCTCCCAACTAGGCCATAAACCATTTCCCCAGCTCATACCTTGTATAAATGGGTCTTCACTTTGAATCTTCGATTTTGACATTTCATATGCCATATTAGCAATTCCCATTAACACATATTCCTGGGCAAAATTATGTCCATGAGGATTCCAGTTTTCGTTGCCATTTTTAAGGTAAAAATTTGCATTTTGATAAAAAGGCCCTTTAAGAGCTCCAAAATCTTCCGTAATCATAATATCCAGTGCATATGACATTATACTGAATCCGGGAGTCCAAATGCCTTTTCGCCCATTCTCATCATAATCAATAATTCCATCATGATTCTCATCAAAACTATCAATGAATTCTTTGAAAATTGAAGTCCCTGTTAATGTATCGTGTGCTTCTGCATAGCTCAAAATAGTTTTTTGCATGTCCCATAGCATGCAACTAGGATTATAGTACATGGTTTTAGTCATTAGTTCAACGAATTTTTCATTATCAATTCTACCGAGATGACCAGCAATAGAAGTTAATGGAGTACTGGTTACACTATCCCAACCTGTAACATAGTACTTTTGCTGTCCTATTCCTCTTTTTTCAGCATATTCATATAGATTATACCTGAAAAGCGGTGAATCAAGCCCTTCTTCAGTTATTATATTTTTTCCATCTATTCTGGCCACAGGGACGTGATGTACGAACTCGGTATTCCAGTTATTTTCTTCTTTGAGTCTCATTCCTTCAGACATGGGGACAGTTTTGAAGCAGTAACGTGCACATAAAAGATCCAGTGCAACACAGTCTAAAGATGACCAGATATATCCTTCAGGAATTCTAACAGCTATCCCCTCAGGATTATGGCTTAGATTGATCATGTTGACAGAATCAGAAATATGCATCATAAAAACTCCCTGATTTTGCACTGCTTTGATAACATCTGCTTGAGTTCCTTTCATTCCTGCAGTTTTTGTAACTATGTATGCCCCATTTTCATCCATGATAGGTAAGTTAGTATCTTCGTCTATTTCAGCGATCCATGGCATATGTGGTAGTTTGCCTTTGAAAGTCGGATTTTCTGTGGCAGGCATAGCGTATTCCCATGAATAATTACTTTCACTTGATGAAGCACATTGAGTAGGATAAAGACCAATACCAAGGTTTTTGATGGCATTTGTTATTAGATCCTGAGCATGGATTTTCATTTTAGGAACATTAATCAAGACACAGCCAGGGTAATCTTTGATATCATCAGCATTTTGAGGATCGCCTCCAATAATGACTTTATGCAAAGTGATATCCTTGAAATTTTCTCCTCCTGGAACAGAAACAGTTCTACCTCTGAATGGATCTTCATCTATCTTGTTTAGATCGTAGACCATCAGCCGGTCATGAGCTTTACCAGGTGCGAAATATCTACCTTTTATGCTATCTTCATAGCCATTCATAGGGTCATCGACATGAGATGAAGGGTGATGCTCTTTAAGGTATTTACGGACAAAATAAAAACCCCAACCCCCATAAAAGTCTCCACACCTCCCTTCAAAAACAGCTTCTGTGGTGACAGTTTTTTCTGAATTAAGACTGTAACTTGCCCCAACAAGAAGTGCAGAAGTGGAAGCTTCACCTAAGGCCATCTGATAGTAATCAATGTTTAATTTATCGTGGAACCATCTCATCAAAGCAGCGATCATCGACCAATCAGTACAGATAGGGGCACCCAGATCTTCACCATGGGTATCGGGGTCAATGACTTGTGGTCCGACCAGGTTAGGTTTGAAAAGTAATTTTTTTCCTGATTGTATTTCCGATTGCAGCTTACTGATAAAATCTGTCTCTTTGTCAAGAGAAACCAGGGAATAATCAATATGGTCATATATATAGTCGATTTTTTTAACAATTGTTGCCCAGGCAGCTTCATCATCTAAATTAATAACCTTTTGAAGTAATTCAGGAATTTCTGCATATGCTTTTGAAGCATCCATTTTTGCACCGCAAACAGGTGATCCCTGTGAATCGGTTTTTTTATTGTCTATATCTGAGTTTAAAGGGATATTTTTTCTACAAAAGTCATTAGGATTCATTTAACCATCTCTATAACAACATATGTTTTTCTTCATATTCTTCTGGGCTGAGGTTCATTTCTTTTAAGATTTTTTCATAATCTGCCCTGCGTTCACGTGCCAAGCTTAATAGGGATTCATCTCCTTTTCCAAGGACATAATCTCTCCATAATTCAGTATTAGGTTCCTCAGGTATGATAATAATGCCCTTAAGTTCTGAAACTTTGTCTAGACTGTCTATCGCTGCTTTATCTGCAGGATATGCATCTTTAGGGATTTTTAATTCTCCTCGAGGTTTGCCATCAATTCCTTTGTTTAAGATAGGTGTTGCAACAAAGGCAGGGCAGATAGTTGAAAAATGAAGGCCTTTATCTGCATATTCATATCTCAAGCATTCTGTAAGCCCAGTGACACCATATTTTGTAAGGGAATAAAGTGCCTGAAATGGAGGCGGGACAATCCCTGCAATGGAGCTGGTGTTAACAATGTGACCAAATCCCTGTTTCAGCATGATGGGTACTGCAGTATGAACACCATAAATGACACTCCAAAGATTGGTATCAATAATAGTTTTCCAATCCTCGAGGGTAGCAGTCGTAAAAGGTAGAGTACCTCCAACTCCAGCATTGTTGAATAACATATCCAACCTGCCAGTTTCTGCTACTGTATCTTCAATGGCCTTTTGTACCTGTTTTTGAACTGTAACATCCACAATTAGAGTATGTAATTTATCTCCATATTCAGAGAGTTGTTCTGCAGCGTCGGCAACCTTTTTAGGGTTTCTTCCAGCCATGTAAACAACTGCTCCTCTTTTTAAAAGTTCTTCACATAATGCATATCCAATACCTGAATTTCCGCCTGTAACAATACATATTTTATCTTTATAATAATCTGAACTGCTCATAATAATCACTTCCACTTTTTTATTCAATAAGTCTTGATCCTCGGGAGTGAAGGGTTGCATTTCCTTCAGTTAGTATAGCTTGAGTTATTTTTTTTATAGGTAGAGCAGCAAGACTGTTAATCATCCACCACTGTGAAGGGTTCTGCATAGGAGTCAATTCAGTCCATTTAAGACTTCCTTTTCCTATTTGCGCACGTTCGACATCTACACCTTGAGGATACAGAATAAACTGACTTAAATCAGCTCCAGGACCTCCTACTTTAGGAATATATCTCCATCCAATGTTGTTTATCGTTGCAAATTGGGGTTTTAGTTCTTCTAATTCTTTTCCAGTTACTTCTTCTGTGGCTTCAAAATCCATGTTCAAGAAGGTGTTTCCCTCATAACTGGCAGTTGTGGCATAATGAGGTTTTAAAATATGCAAGTCTTCAATATCAGCGAAAACTTTGGGCTGTCCTGTCTGTTCACGACCCCCAAGGATGGGTGCTGTCTTATTTTCCCATACAATCAATGTGTAAATTCCTTCCAGTTCATCTTTTTTCCCGTGGAACTTGACAGGCACTGCTACATTAACCACATTGTATTGTCCGCCATGCATCCAATTTATCTCACTAAATTTGCCGAAGCCAACATCAACTACAGGAGCCAGTAATTCAAACCCTTCAGGAATGAAATTTTCAAGAATTTTTGCATCAGTCTCATAACTGATGTTAAGACCTATTGATTTTTGATTAATTGTTTCATTTGGGTCGAACTTTCCTCCGCCGAAATGTATTGGCATCAAATATGCAGAATCTTTTTCTGGTTTAAACATTTTATCTTCCCCTCTCTTAGCCTAAGTGATTAACTATTAACATCCATAATACTTAAACTTTGCACCAATAAATGGAGATAAGTGTTCTTTTATTTATAAATCATTAAAATTAAATTATATTTAAAATAAAAGAATTAAAAAAAGAAACATTGAAAAATAAGGATGTTATAGCGCTCTTCAGGCAGGAATACCCTAAATAGTGATTTATTAAATTACATTTTTCAAATTACCACGATTGGTGAATGATCTGAAATTTTAGATTCCCGAATTTGAGAATCTGAGTAAATAGATACATCCTCTAAAGTTGGAATAAGCTTCGGGGAAACGAATGCATAGTCCAATCTGAACCCCGTTCCTGAATGGTGAAACCAAGTATATCCATCAGAATCCTCTGTAGGGTTGTATTTCCACAGGTCAATGTACTCCAATTCCTCTAGTTTAATTAAATCATTAGCATTGTATTCTGTTTTATTTGAAGAATCATATTTGGTGCAGCTGTTGAAATCACCAGTTATGAGTACGTTCTTATCAAGGTTCTTCTCTGCGTAATCTAAAATTTTCTTCCAGAATAAATTCTTTTCAGTACCCGCCTGGTCTGGAACATAAACTCCCAGCACATATAAATCCATTTTTGGAATATAAACTTCAACCCACCTATCCATAACATTCTTTGTTACAAAATCATCCTTACAGGCAATAAATGATCCCATACCTCCTTTTTCATTGGAAGGTTGGGTCTTATAACCTTTATTAACTAATTTATGGATTATTTCCTGACCATTATCGTTTTTAATAAATTCTGTCAGGACAATCATGTCAAAATCATTTTTCAACAGATATTCCACTATTTTTGGGGTTCTTTTTTCCCCACCAAAACGAATGTTAAAATTAAGAATTCTCATTTTCCTGTCTCCTTACCGTGAAATATAAGCTAATAAAAAATAATTTCGTTTTATAATGATTCATAAACAATAAATTCAGAAAATAATTTTTTTATTATTGTTTAACAGCAAATAATATACATATGTTTTGCTTTACATAAAAAGAGGATGTATTATTTTGGCAGAAAAGATTTTTCTACTTCAGGAGGAAAACGAGCTGGTGGAGACGGAAGAGAAGGAGTATATGTCTGAAAATATATTGCAGGACTGGAAAATATGCAAATAAATGCAACAAGACTAAAATTATGAAATCTTAAATTAACATTGAAGAAGTAAAAACAAAATAAAAAAATATAATTATTTTTTAATCTAAATTAATAAATGAGGTGAGATAATGACAGACAGAAAATGGAGAATAATAGATGAAAATAAAAAAAAATTCTATGACGCAGTAGCTGAATGTGAAGCACAAGGTTATACATTAATACCTGAAAGCTTTTCTTCATATCCCATAGCAAGTCAATATGCACATTATACATGTTTAATGAAAAAAGAATAACCAGGGAGTTAGTCTTTTGTTAAATCTATTGATAAAATTGACATATTACATCTTAAAAAAATTGGGGATCGCTTGGATACACTCACAGTTTAGATGGTTGAAATGGTTAAGCCTGACTAGAAAAGTAGTATGGCCTCTATTGATGATTTTAATGAGATGGTGAAAATAAAAAAAGAAAAATCAAAGTAAATAAATCTTAAACTGGCCAATCTATGATTTAATTTCACTTATCATTTTTTCAACAGCTATTATTTCATTTTTAAGTTCTCTTACATATCCTTCCAATTGTTTTATCTTCTCTTCTTTAGTAAAAAATCTTCTTCGATGTCCAGGGGAGTGTTCATTGCCTATTGATGTCATACAGCAGCTATTTCCGCACATGTTTTTTTTCACCTCCTTCAATTTCTAAACTAACTATAAAAAATAAAGTATTTATAATACAAAGTTTATAGTAATATAGTAAATATCTCGGGAGAAAGTGATAACATGGATAAATGCATAGAATTATGTCTCTGCCCTTTAGAAGGAGTAATTGACATTGTTAGTAAAAAATGGACCCTTCTAATAATAAATTCCCTTGGAAATCACGGAAAACTCAGGTTCAATGAATTAATGAAAGAACTTGAAGGCGTTAGCCCTAAAACATTATCAGATACCTTAAAGGTTCTTGAAGCTGAAGGATTGATTAAAAGGAAAAATTTTAAGGAAATACCTCCCCGAGTTGAATATTCACTAATAGAAGATGGAATTGAACTTAGAAAAGCTATATTGCCCCTTATTGAATGGGCTTCAAAAAGAGAAAACTTTAAAAAAGGTGAATGTTCAAGTTCATATCGTCCAGCCCATCACATAAACGATTCAACACTTTAAATTGTAAAAAGGAATAAATAAGGATTTTTATTTCCTTTTTTTATTTCCCTGCAAAAGTATATATACTATTAGTTCGCATAATAACGTACAGTTCGGATTTAAGCGAACCAATAATACAAATAAAAATTATTATTGATAATTTGATTAAATCAAATGGAGGCCTAAACCTATGAAACCAGAAGAAATGGCTAAAAAATGCCCTAAATGCGGCTGTCAGGATAAAAATAGATCCCAAATTAGAAAAGACGAAGGAGACGACACTATTTTTCTCATACCTCATGTACCTAAAAATGGTGTTGAAGTTATCCGCTGCAGCGAATGTGGACATATATTCGAATACTGTGAGGAATGTAAACCAGTATTAGAAGTAAAAAAGAAAGTTATTTAAATTCATCAGTGCAAATAACTGCTAAAATTAATTTTAAACTCTTAATTCATCTTTCTTTTTTTAATTTATATATAAAAAATAGAAATAAAAATAAAATATGAGATTTTGATCCAAAAAAAGCAGTTTTTTTAAATCATGCTTTATAATGGAAAAATCTCTTTTTAAATTATTTTTTATGACCAATACCTATCAGAGGTTCCTTTAGTCCATAATACAGTTTGCTGAGGTCTGTAAACCTTCCAATAATATTTCACTGCACTATATGTAGTGGTTTTGTATGTGTATATCCATCCACCTTCAATTGATTGTTCCTTAATCCGGAGCTTGTGTCTACTGACCTTTTTTAATTGAGTCCAAGAGCTGGAAACAAGTGCACCATTACTTTCATATCCTTTTATATTTATCCATACAACATTGTTGCTGTATTTGTAGGTTGTAAACACATATTTTCCACTATTAAAATCTTGACTACCACTAGGACAGTTCAAAACTCTTTTATCAATTACTTTTACTGCTGCAACAGGTTCTGCGATTTGAAGTCCCAAAACAACCACGGATAATATTGCAAATACAAACAGTAAGTTCTTATTCACGTTCTCATCCCCCTTTTAAAGTATATTAATAAACAATTTCAATGTTGGTTAGTACTTATTAATATATTTTTGTTGAAAGTTTTAAAAAATCAGCCGTTATGCTAACCCTCTTTTCTAATTGAACCAATTAACCAGAGATCTAATAAATTTTCGAAAAAAAATGCGTAACTTCATTTGAAAATGCATTACCAATACCCCCTAAGTTGTTTTGATCTACTTTTTCTTTAATTTATCACGCATAGCCAATGCTGGACTTATAAATTCAATCATTACATCTTTCGGATTTTTTTCCATTTTTAATTGAAATCATACAGTTATAACCACTATAAAATAAATATCTCGGTGCAAATAACTACTAAAATTACTTTTAAACTCATAATCCATTTATTTTATTTTAATCTACAAAAAAAATCTTCTAAGCTCCTGCGCTATGGGTTCCGGCTTGCCGTAATCTTGTGCCGAGTCATGGTTAAGACCCTTAAGTTCAACGAGATTTACATTCGGCAATACTTCATTCAATGCAATGAGACTATCTTTTATCAGGGATATAGTCTTACTGCCGATTAGCAATAATACTTCTGCAGATACATCTTTGTAGTCCTCAAGCGTTCCTTCAGTCTTCCTGACGATGTGTAATTCATTTTGCAGTGTGGGAACAAGATCCTGATACGCTACGTCATCTCCTTTGACATTTCTGGCATCTCTCCACAATACAAGTTTGACAAATGGTACCGCTATAAAATCTGGTATGATTCTAAACATTTTAACCGAATCCTTTGATAACCCGACCGTTGCTTTAGCTACATTGCCCTCAGCCATATTCTTGTCAAGATGACCTATGGCGGTTTTAAATTCATCCAGCCCTTCTTGTCCAACAAAAACAAGAGGTTCATAAGCAGCGACCTTATGAATAGAAGACAAAGAGATCGCTGCATGAAGTGCAAAAAGTGCGCCGTCTGCCGTTCCAAAGACATAGTGTGCACCTGTTTTCTTTAAAATGGCATCAAGATCTTCATCTTCCTTTTCTATACTGTAGTTTTCGCCATATGGTCCGCTCATACCACGACCACGGCGATCTGGAATATAAACTGTAAATTCATCAGATAGCATGGTGCCGAGCTTCATAAGGTTTTGAGAAGCATTTACCCCGCCGTGTAGTAAAATAATACCTGGCCCGCTTCCCATCTGTCTAAATCCGATGGTGGTGCCGTCTTTGGATATTACCGAATCTTTTGTGTATTCTTGTTTTTTACTCATATTAACTCCTCCTTTATTTGCCAAAATCAGGGCCAAACCAGTTAATCTTGTAATTTTTCCAGTAGTTGTCTCCACTCTGCATGATACTTTCCTCATATGTTTATTACTATTTTTAAACTTATTTAAAAAAATTTTTTTATATCAATAGTATTTCCTATATAAATTAGCAACAATTTAAATAAAGAACAAACTTTATTTGTATCTTGATAAATACTTTTTTTAATTGTCTTTGAATAATTATCAAATAATAATCACCCATATTTAACGCTATCTAACCAAATTAGTCGTTTTTTAGTATTTAGGAGAAAAAAATGAGTTCTAATAATCAAAATTCAAGTGATGTGAATCATCGCGTCTCCCTGATCACCGGAGACCCCAAAAAGGCTATCAGAGTACTTTCAGTGCCAATGATAATTTCCATGTTCCTCATCATGGCTTACAACCTGGCAGATAGTATATGGGTGGCTGGTATCGGCCCCAATGCCCTAGCTGCTCTGGGTTTTATAAACCCTCTCTTTTTCATAGTGATAGGATTAGGTAATGGTCTGGGGGCTGGTGCCACATCCTTAATCGCCCGATGTATAGGTGCCCAGAATAAGAAGGGTGCTGATAACGCTGCTATTCACTCATTAATCATAACTCTAGCTGTTTCTGTGGTTTTAACCCTATTAATTTTAATATTCCTTCCTAGCATCCTCCTCTTGATGGGTGCAGGTGAAACAGTTGACCTGGCCACACAGTACGGTCAGATCATATTCGGAGGTCTGGTTCTATTCATGTTTTCCAGTGTTGCATCAGGTGTTCTTAGGGCTGAAGGAGATGCAAAAAGGCCCATGTATGCCATGGCTGCCACTGCCATCCTGAACATAGTCCTAGACCCCATATTCATTTATTACTTTGGATGGGGTGTCAGTGGAGCTGCATGGGCCACAATAATCTCTGCCAGTATTGCATGCCTGTTGATGGTTTACTGGTTACTCTTAAAAGGAGATACTTATGTTTCATTCTCCAGGAAAGACTTCAAAGCCAGCTGGAAAGTGGTAAAAGACATTTTGATGGTGGGACTGCCGGCCAGTACCGAGGCTTTTGTCATGTCAGTATTGGGAGTAGTTTTAAATCTGATACTGGTCATTACCGGAGGAGCAGAAGCAGTGGCAGTTTACACCGCCGGATGGAGAGTGGTTATGATGGCCATGATAATACCTATAGGGATAGGAACCGCCGCTATAACCGTTGCCGGAGCAGCTTACGGAGCTCGAAAGTACGAAAACCTTTCTACTGCGCTTACTTACTCAGCTAAGTTAGGTGTGGGAATTGCCATAGTCACTGGCCTAATCTCATATATCTTCGCAGGTAATATAGCCAGCATATTCACCTATTCCTCCCAGAGTGCCTTCATGGCACCATCCATTGCAGCCTTCCTTCAGGTGATGTTCCTGTTCTACCTGACAGTCCCTCTGGGAATCACCGCCAGCTCAGTCTTCCAGGGCATGGGTAAGGGAGTTACCTCTCTAATTTTAACTGTAATTAGGGAAGTAGTCTTCATTTCTTTCTTTGCCTACCTGTTTGCCTTCACACTGGGCTTCGGATCCCAGGGTGTCTGGTGGGGAATAGTAGTTGGAGGCGGACTTGGCTGTATAGTGGCCTATATCTGGGCAAATATATACATAAATCGTCTAAAAAGGATATTTAATTACTGAGCATGAATTTAAACTCCAGATCGGTTGTCCAATAGGTAAAATTGTCCGGATTCATCAAAGCATTTACTATAATGTCTACTGGTTGATTAATAACAGTGCTTACTTCAAAAGTCGTCATATTTTTCCTCTACCTATGCAATCTCTCAAAATACTCACAAATTACATTAATCACCAGATTCCTGGCAAAATTCTGTATCTGGTTTTCTTTGTGTATTCTTTGTATCCTTCCAGTTCTCTTTGAAGAGTTTTATCCTCACAATAAGTACGTATAAGGAGCAGTAAAACGATTATAGCAGTGTAAATTAGAGTTAATCCAGAACCAATGATCATTGGAATAGCCAGATGCAATAGAATTCCAGAAAGATAACCTGGATGCCTTACTAACCTGTAAGGGCCTGATTCAATGACTTTTTGACCACGATCTTTTTGTATTCTCACTGAAGGTTCAAAGTAAGGGTTCTTTATCAAAGCCCATACCGCAAGAACCATTGAACCCAGATATAAAATTAGGCCTAATACCATGTACTCTAAGCCAAGGGGCCAGAAATTTATGTGGCCTAAATCCCATCCAGCAACAAAAAATTGACCATAAACCCCCAAAATAGTGTAAACTATGAGTATATATTTATCCCAAGTCTTAGTTCCTTCCTGAAATGCAGAGCCGCCCCTTTTTAAGATAACCTCCGGGTTTAACCGATAAACGATGATGAAACTGGAAATATAATAAATAAAAGTTAAAACGAAGAAACCCCATGCTCTGAATATCTCTATCTGCCCTGCAGCAGCAAAGAAAATTATAGCCTGAGCAAGGAGACTTAAAAATAGCCTTAAATTGTAGCGGATAAGATTTATTTTCACCATATTTTTTATTCCTGATTACTATTGAATAAATTTTATGATACTGTTTTAATCTTTTATTAGTGAAATTAATCCACAATATCACCAGATTCCAGGTATTATTCTGTATTTTATTTCATTAGTATACTCTTTATATCCTTCTAATTCTTCCTGTAGAGTCTTATCTTCTAAATATGTTCTTATAAATAGCGTTACAACAGAAAGTAATGCTGGAATTAATCCCCAAAATGAAGCAAGAACAATTGGAGTAGCTATTGTGAAGATAATCCCTCCCAAATATCCGGGATGTCTAACAAACCCATAAGGCCCCTCTTTACAAACTGTTTGCTCTCTGTCTTTTTGAATACGCACAACTGATGAAAAGAACTTATTTTCCCTTTTAGCCCATAACATGATTATTTGCCCTACAATATATACAAAAGCTGCAGAAATAACAACATAAATAGGAATATGTGGTTCCCATCCAAAACGCCCTGCATCCAAAGCAGAAATAATGATCATTGCAAAATAAAGAGGTACATTAATGATATAATATATTTTATCCCATTTTTTTGTTCCTTTTCCCGGTTTTAACCTTTCCTGGGTTAATTCAGAAGGAATCATGAAATAACTTGCAAGTATAAAGATTACATTCAATCCAATATAAAGCCATCCCTGCCAGTAATAAAAACGCCCTGCACCTATGAAAACAAGTGCAAATATTAAAATAAATGCGGAAATATTTCTAAAAAGTAATTTCCTATCTACTTCTTTTTGCTTTCTTTTTTGATTGGTCATAATATTGTATTATATATTTTTTAATCTTTGAAAAATTTTTTTAATTACTGCGCAATAATTTCTGGCTTTGTAATCATCATCAATTGGCCCACTTAAACCACGGCCTCGGCAACAGGAATACTCCTTAAAATACCTATATATCCAATTGTTTTTTTTATTTGAATTTATTGAAAACCATAAAGGGATTTGAAATTTAAACCGTGAAAATTAAATATAATATCGGGCAAAATTTAAAACTATGAAAGGAGTTGAACGAACACCGAAAAATATAGCATCTGTAGTGATATTTGCAATTATAATAATTACAGTAGATTTACTTTTCTTAAGGCATTTATTCTGGGAACGATTAATTGTGAATATTGGAATTTTTGTAGTGTATTTAGTTATATTTTTCAAATTCATAAACAAATGAATATGGAGAGGATTTATTCTCCATTTTGCCTGTAACCAATTTTAGTGCCGTCATAGAAGATTACAGAATCATTTAGGTATGTTTGATTCTTACTCAAATCAAATCCCTCCCTATTTCCCAAATCCATATTTCATATAGTCTGCAAAGTAATTTTTTCTAATTCATTCTTCTTTTTTTAATTTATCACGTTTTGCTGACGCCTGGCTTATAAATTCTGCAACCTGATTGATGTCATCGTAAACATCCTCTAAATTGGTTTCTTCGCCTTTAACTGCCGGCGGTTTATAGTCTATGGCGCCTTCAGCTGAAAAATCATCCTCGCTAATCATGACCCCAAATTTACGCCCGATTTCAGGCTCAATCACATCATCTAAGGGATTTGAAAGCCTTTCCTTGACGTCAATTTCAAGGCCGGCCATGAGCTCTTCTAATTCTGATTCAACAAACCCTATAACCATGATTTCACGCGGATCGTTCACGTTAAGCGCGGTGTAGAGTTTGCTTGGAGCTCCAAAGCCCACTGTATGGTACCATGCCCTGCGGAAATCCTGGTATGTTTTACCTTCCCTAAGCCTTCTTGTTATTATGGATACGGTTATCATAGAATTATCTCCTTTACTGGAGCATATTATGTTTTTTAAATTATTACAACTCATTACAACTCCTATTCTGAATTTAATTATTTTTTAATATTCCAGAATATTTCTCCACAGCTACAGCTTAAAGTAGGATCTGATTTTCCTCTATTGACAGATATCATAGAATTACAAGAATTACACATAAATAATCCAAAAAGATTCTTATATGCTTCAACCACATCTTCAAAATCTTTTTTACTATATTCTGCCCAACGATTATAGTGAACATTTTCATTAATAACCCATTGCTCAATTTGAGCATTATTAATTATTTCTTTAGAATTTTTTTCTAAATCTTTAAGATTTTCAAACTTTTCTTTATTTCCAATTTTCTCCGAATTGACTTTTGCTCGCTTAAGATATTCCTTATATGTTGATATCGCAGAAGGGGCGAGATCACCTAATTCCCACTGGTGAGTTCCTTTATATGGTATTTTTGCGCTTAAAAAGTCACAAACATTTTCAAAATACCATTCAGAATTACGTCGAAGCTTATAAGCTGCAGCAGGAATATCGTTTCTATCTAAATCATTCCCAATCTGATCCCATAAATCTTCATCTAATTCATAAATTGGCCCTGTATCTATATTCCAATTGAAAAAATGAAGCATATTTCTTTTTGACACTATACCTTGTGTATTTAATTGTTTAGCCCAAGAAGTATCATGTGTAGTTATAATAAACTGTTCAGATTTGAAAAACTTGTTAATAAGGTCACAAATTGATTTTCGATGCTCTCTATCAATTGACATTACAACATCATCTAAAGCTATGGTTTTAAGACCATTTGCCGAAAGATATTTATTTAGTGCAAAAAATAAGCAGAGCCCCATACTGTCTTGATGACCTTCACTGTGTAGTGCATTTGGTGGGAACATTCCCTTTCCATAAAAATCAACATCCAATAACAATTCAGCATCATTATGCGATAATTTAGATTTAAATGATTCTTCATCCTCTGAATGGAGTTCTTTGTAAAATGTTACAAAGTTATCCTCCAAATCATTATATATTTCCCCAAGAATAATGTCTCTAGACTCATTAAAATATTCTAAAGCTTTTTGAGCTCTTTTACTAAATAATTGTGCGTTTTCTAATTTTTTAAGTTCTTCAATGTACTTTTTGACTTTTTCTTCCATTTTAGTGAGAGTATCCCACGCTTTTTGTTGTTCAGATAATTCATCGCCTTTCAATTTTAGAATCTTTTCTAACGGATTTATAATCTGTTCTTCCAAAAACAATTTATTAAATGCTTTTTCAAAATCTTCTTTTGGCCATTTACCCTCTTCAAAGTATTTTAAAGGTTCTAACATTATTGTGGACCATTTATTGATGATTATGAAAAAATTTTCTATTTCTTTTTCATCTATTTCATCAATCTGGAACTGTTCACGTGCCTTTAACAACTTTTTAACATCATCTTTTAATAAATCAGTTTTTTTCTTTATATCTAAAGACAATTTGCTTATTTTGTCTTTGTTTTCTTTAGATAATTCCATTTCTTTGCTTCTATCTTCTAAATACGATTTAAAATCACCTTCTGTCCATTCTTTACCACATAATGGACAGATATTTGTTTTATCAATAATACTGATCCCTGCTTCAAATAATTTTTTATACGCAGAGTAATATCTCAGTTTAGATTCTGTTTTTATGTCTTCAAAAAGTTTTTTTAACTCTAATTCTTTTAATAAAACATTCGATTTGTCTTCTAATATATTTCTCACACTTTTAATATAATTTTCAACTTGTTCATTTGTCAAAGCATCTTCTGTTGCTCCTGGAAGATATGGCTCTAAACTAGACTTAATTTCCTCAGGTTGAAGCGATATTATAGGAGTGCCTTTAAATAATGCCCTCATATGATTAATTTTTTCAATTATACTTTCTTCAGAGAACACCTCAACAGAAATAAGCACACATAAATCGTTTTTTGCGATCTCAAAATTACTGGTAGAATTTTTTAACTCTTTATCTGCTTCAGAATTAACTTTAACAAAATCACGCCTTAAATTACCAATATCATTTAAATCTAATAGGGCAAGTATCTGTTTTTCTCTTTTACCTGCCTCAGCATTGATAAATTTTAAAATTTCTCTTCTTGAAAGAATATGTTGACCCAGTTTTGCAGTTTCTAAATGTTCTTCTACAATTTTCTTATAAGAAGTTGGAGAAACCTTTAACGAAGAAGGTTTTGCAAAATTACGCTCTAATAAAACTTCAGAATCATTAAGTAAAATTTTTGCCTTTATAACTACTTTTTCCGGAGTTTTTATAGAATCAATATGGCCTCCATAACTTGTTATAGGTAAATATTTTGTCCCCTCTCCCATAAACCTAGTCATCTTACCTTTAAGTAAAAAATCTAGTGAGTCTATTACTGCACTTTTACCTGTTCCATTAGGTCCAAAAATTACTGTGTTGCTACCATTAAGTTCAATATTGGCCTTTTTTATTCCCCTTATGTTATTAATCTCTAGATTCAATATCTTCATCATGCTGTTTCCTCAATAATTCTTCAATTTCGGTTCTTTTTGGCTTTTTTTGGGTTACAACAGCAATTAAATCACTAGAAATCCCTTTAAACGAAGCATCATTAATTATTTTATCTGCAAATTTATCAAAAATCATTTCCCCCACAGATTTCTTCATCTAATCCCTCTTTTTCACTTAATAGTAATATAATGATAATTCTATTATAATTTCAATATAATAATGTTTCTATTTACATATATTAAGAAAAATTTAGCTTCAAATAAGCCATATAAATAGTTTTAAAATAAAAATATCATAGATTATTAGAATAAATATGCCTTAATTAATCTATTTATTTGTTTTAATCTTTTTTATTTACATTATTCTGTATTTTAGATATTCTTTTAATGTAATTCAGAATATGATAGCTTAATAGTACAATCTAAAATTGGTGATTATTTTATTTGATACGTTTATGGGTATGAATAATCATGGCAATTTTATATGGATTAATAACAATAAATTAATAGTAAATTTTCAGGTGATTTTATGAGCTTTAATTTAGAAAACTTAGATGAAGAAATAAGAGGGTTAATGTTAGAAGAATTAGACTTAGATATGAAAAATAAGAGATTATACTTAAGTGAAAGACTTAATAATTATGGAAAGTCTGAATATCCTGAAATACTTAAAAACGGAATGCTAAAAGGAAACTGTGAAACCTTAGCAGCTGCATTAATACTTGAAAATTATTGGAATGAAAAAGAGCCAAGAAGATCAAAAAAATACGGTTTAAAATATGTAAAGGTTCCCAAAAATGCCCATGAAACACTTGCTGAGGGTGAATTTAATAGATTTTATATACGGGCACTTTGCAGAAAAGCAATAATAAATAAAAATGAAATAGAAATTTATAGGGCTAAACAAGTTAGGAACCCACGTAAGGAATCTCAAATAATTATTGGAAAATCATTAGATCCTAAAAAACTTTTAGAAGATTTAAGAGTAAAAATTGGAGTAGACACTGTTTTAGGAATGCCTCCAGGACCAAATTCTGGTTTGAGTATACGAATAAAAAAGTAAATTTTTCAATAAAATACTTTTAATTCATAAGGAGAGATTCAATGAAGGAATGCTGGTCATGCGGAAATAAAATTGACTCCCATAACACATCAAAAGAACATATAATTCCAAACGCTCTTTTTGGCAAGTTAAGATCAAATTATATACTTTGTAAAACATGCAATAGTGAATTTTCTAAAATTGATGAATCTTTAGTAAATGATCTAGATTCTATATCTATCTTTCTAAATGCCAAAAGAGATAGAGGAGCTTCCAAGCCATTGGGTGCAATGTCTAAAGCTGGGGACCCCTACTTAATAAAACCCGGAGGCAAAGTAGAAATAAAAACTCAGGTTGATAGAAATGGGAATAATCTAAGTATAAAAGTTTCAAATAAAAAAAAGTTAAAAGAGATAAAAGAGGGATTAGGGAAAAAATATACGATTCAGAGTGCTACTAATAAAGAAATAGAAGAATATTTGGGCCCATTAACACTCGAAAACAAGCAGATTTTATCAGATGAAACTTTTAGGGCAGCTACAAAAATAGCAAGTAATTTTTATACATATAATGGTTTTTCTAAAGAAAATATTGAATCTATAATTGATTACGTAAAAAACAGCTCTAATCCAAAAGATATAGCGTGGATTTATTATGGTAAAGATATTTATATCTCAAAAGATAGCTGTGAAGTTTTACATTCAATAATATTAAAAGGAAGTAAAAAAGAAAGGATTTTATATTGTTATATTGAACTTTATGGTGCCCTTAATTTTTTGGTGTTATTATCTAATGGCTATAAAGGAGAAAATTTTGAAAAAACGTATTTTTTTGACATTGAAATGAATAAAGAAGTTGATAAGAACTACGAAATATCTTTAAAAAGGAAAAAAATTGAAAAAATATTAAAAAATCAGAAATTATCCTCTGTTGAAATTAGTGAAAACATGGGGAAAATAGGAAATAAGCTATTATCAAAAAGAGCGCATGATTATCTCATAGAATTAATATCAGAAACTATGGAAAGTTACCCGGACCCTGATTTGAAAGATACTTGGGACAAAATCAAGCAAAAACTTGAAAAATATCCTCATTGGGATATTTATGGTTTATGCCCTTATCATGTAAAAACATGGGATCAAAATGGTCCAGAATGTTCATGTGGCTCTCGAAACTATGTATTTAATTTAATAGGTATGCATATTAAAGGAAACGTAATAGCTATCCTTTTACAAACTATTTGTAAAAACTGTGAAAAAATGCTAATTTTTGAATTTAAGACATCTTTATCCATTTAATATGCATTTTAATTAATCAAATTATTTTATTTTTTTTAAGATGCAACACCTTTAAATTTATAGAATTTTCTAGTATATACTTCGTTATAGTCCTCTATAACGATCTAATATCAAGACATTTTTTTAGAATATTTTAATTAATATTAATCTATATTTATTAAACAAGCTAGTTTGATGGAGGAATTACAATATGGAATCATTTCCAGAATATATGCTTGAATATAGAAAACAGATAGAGAAGGGTTACATACAGGAGGCATATAAAGGATTGATGGAATATATAATGGGTTTAAGAGTGCATTTTAAAAATAAATATCCAAAATATTTCGTATCAAGTATTTATTATGGATATATGGACATGACCTATTTTTCTTTTTCCCCAGAATCATTAAAACGTCGGAAATTGAAAATCGCAATAGTTTTTATCCATGATACATTTAGATTTGAAGTCTGGTTGGCTGGATCTAATAAAAAGGTTCAAAATGAATACTGGAAATTTTTTAAAGACATGAATTGGGATAAATACCACATTCCATCAACAATAAAAGGCATTGATTCTATTGTGGAACATATTCTAGTTGAAAATCCAGATTTCAGTGATTTAGATACTTTAACAGGACAAATAGAGACGGTTACATTGAACTTCATTAATGATGTTGAGAACTTCTTATCTAAACATTAAAACGTACCTATACTGATAAAAACTTAATAATCTGTTCTTATTCAATTCCTTTTTTTATAAATGTTTGGAATTTGATACCCTTTTAGCTAAAATTCGGATCAGGAAAGTTAAATTCGAATTATTAAATTAATACCATCAACAGTGTCAAAATATCCTAAATCATATACTATCTATTTAAATAGTAGATAATATCTATTCAAATTGACAAATACATGAAAAAATCATGGCATGTCAAGGTTAATTTAATTAAGAGACATAACAGGAAGAAATCAGATGAGAAAGTATTTTCTGGATAATTTACGCTGGATGGTAATTATAATTGTGGTTCTCTACCATGTCCTAATCATTTATAACGATATTGGCGTTCAATATGTGATTAACGCAACAGGCAATGTCCTTGCCACTGTTTTCATTTTATCATTTTCTATGTGGTTTATGCAGTTATTATTTGCAGTAGCGGGGATAAGTACCTTTTATTCATTAAAAAGAAGAAATTCAAAACAATATTTAAACGAAAGAGTAAAGAAAATCTTTATTCCCATGGTTGCAGGGATTATATTTGTTATACCTTTCCAGACCTACTTTAGTTTCCTTTATAATGGGCAAAATATAAGCTTCCTGAACTTCTGGTTTAATTTTTTAACAAACTGGTGGTATTATTTCGTTAATGGACTGGGTATAGGCCCATTATGGTTCTTACTGTACCTTTTTATAATATCTTTAGCGGCACTTCCTGTTATCATGAAATATAAAAAGAGTGAATGGAGAATACCCATCGAAAAAATAACCGTGCCTTATTTATTACTTTTAATCATTCCCTTGGCTATTGGAAGCATTTTTCTTAATTTATCTCCTGAGAAAAGCGTGGTCCAGTTCTTTTTGCTGTTTATTTTTGGATACTTTTTGTTATCAGATGATGGTATCCAGCAGAAACTGGAAGATGCAAGATGGCCCTTATTCATAGCCTTCCTCCTTTTAATTGCAGTCTTAATAATCCTTTATTTATCAAATTTATTATCTTCCAAAACTATGTTAAGTACAATGATTCCAGTGTATCTATTATACACCACTTCAATTGCATGGATTGGAATACTTGCTGTAATGGGAATGGGTAAACGTTATCTCGAATTTAAAACTCCGGCTACATTATATCTTTCAGGAGCATCATATCCCATCTATATTTTCCATATAGCCTGGATTACCATGGCAGAGTACTTATTTTTAACATTATTCCCCAATATGATAATTCTTCAAGTAATACTCGTCTTTACAGTAGGTTTTACGCTAACACTAGCCACATATGAAATCACTAGGAGAATTAAGATTACAAGGTTCCTGTTTGGAATCAAAGATTAAATAATAGAAGGGCTTATAAAAAACAATTGGTGTTTAAATGGCAAATCTAATAATTAATATAATATATGTACTGATAGCAGTAGCTCTTATAGTATTTTTAGATTTAAAATATTTTAGGGATAATCTTTGGAAAAGGCTGATAATAAATATAATAATTGTTTTAGTGTTTTGGGCTTTCTATTATTTGTTTTTAATTAATTTATAAAAAAAGAATACAAATAATGCCTTCTCGGAAATAGAAGCTCCATTATCCTGTAAAAAAATTTTAAAAATGGATAGTTACGACTATTCCTGTATTTTAATTTAAATACATTGTCTCTAATAACTTCTTTCCACATTCAGTTTTAAATATTCGCTGCTGAATGTTTTTTACTGCTTCTATACCTATATTATCCTCAAATATGTTAACCAGGAAATCGGCTTCAACAACTATCTGAAAATCAATCCCTTCTATCCTATTGTAAGAATGATGGTTTCCCACTATAAAACATACCCCGATCTACATGTTTTTCTGGAATATTCAGGCTTTTTAGGATTTCTCTTGCTACAATTGGACCTTCTAATTCCTGATATTTAGCTGCAGAGGAGCTATATTTCTCTTCAGCATTTTTAATACCAATATCATGAAGAATAGCCGAGTAGAAAATAATTTCTTTTGTTTCATTATCTAAATCTAGATCTTCTGCTATTATCTGGGTAAAATCAAAGACTTTCAAGGCATGATTAATTCTTCTAACATCGCTCTGGAAGTATTCAATCATTTTTTCCATAACCATTATAACCATGATTTCACCTTTAAACTAACTATAAATCTCCTATTCATTTTAAAAATATTTATTTTTTTTATAAATATAGTGACCATGTGGCTAAAGATAGTCGAGTTTAACGAAACAAAAAAATTATCAGTTTTCGCTCATCCCCCGAATAATCCCTATCCATATATTTACTTTTTACAGATAATTCTACGGATAAATAATTCTTTCTCTTTAAGCGAATCATATAACAGGCTATATGCAAGAATATTATCTTGAATTTCTTTATCTGAAAATTTTCCTTTTAATTTATTTTGGATTTCATCTTTTTTTAGGTGATTGATGATTTCCTTATTATATTGGGCATACTTTTCACTTTCTTCGTCTATTGAAACTATTTTAAATCTTGCTTGGCGAAGCACATCACTATAGTCTTCTTCTGTGTTTGCAAAAAGGGTTATGCCATCTAATCTCATCATCTCCTTTAATTTATTCCCCCAATGGTCTTTAACCGGACTGAGCCAATCCACTATGATAAAATAGCTATCATTTTTTAAGATTCGGTAAATTTCTTTAAATAATATCAGTTTATCTTCCACATCTAAGTGAAGAAAAACCTCTTTACTGTAAACCAGGTGAAAATATTCATCCAGAAAGGGGAGATGATTTATATCATCATAATATAGAAATTTCACTCGACCTGTAAGTTTTTCAGGGACTCTGCGGTTAGCTTCATCAACCATCATCTCATTAATTTCCACACCGGTGGCTATTGCATTGTATTTTCCAGCAAAATGTATTGCTGCACCACCCAATCCTGAACCTATATCCAGTATTTTCTTATTATCCAATTGGAAACCCTTTACTGAATGATCAATAGCTTCACTTCCCCCTTCTGATAAGAAACCCTTACCATATGCTTCCTCCAGCAAAGTGCAAAAATCCTCGGAATATTCCTTTTGAGCCTGGTCAAAATTGTCCATAATTACTCCATCTCCCCTAAAATTCATTGAATAATTTCCAACTTAATAATGCTCATTTCCCCTATCTAACTTAAAAACTATCAATTTTTTTGAAAACGGCACAAGTTGTTTTTATTTATATATTAAGATAATTATTAACCTATTCCTCTTATTTCACATTAAAAAATATGCTGCAATGAATGCCAGAATACAGCTTAAAAGAAGAAATTACATCTTATTTTTAGTTCTATCCTTATGATAATATTTATTAGTTCGTTAAACATATTGTTATATAATTCTTTGTTGATGAGTCTTAATGTAGCGGTAATGATTTTCAAGAGATTTAAAAAATATTCTCTAAAATAGAAATGCTTTAGATTTCTAAAAGCAAATGCATCTTTAGATAAAGGTGGTATGAAATGGGTTTTAACATGACCAAAACTGAAAAACTGGCAATAATAGATGTAAAAGCTGAATTAAAGCTCTTACCCATGGTTCTTCATGCAGTTCGTGAAGTTAGCCAAAAATATGGGTTAGAAGAAAAATATGCCCGGGACCTTGAACTTGCCACAGAGGAAGCTTGCCACAATGTTATTGAACATGCATACCCTGATAATGAAAAGGGTTATTATCAAGTTGAAATTCATAAAGAACCCACCAAATTCGTAATCACCGTTAAAGATCAGGGAATACCTTTCAACCTCAACCTTTTAACCGATGAACAACCGACAGATCTTGGAATAAAGATAATGCGAGCTTATACTGACGAGATAAACAGTAAATACTTGGGAAAGGAAGGTAAAGAAGTGGAACTGGTAAAATATCTTCCATTTGAACCCATAGAAGAGCCTGAGCATCCTATAGAAGAGGAGTTACTTGCCCCTAAATCTGAAGAAATTTCACTTAGAATTATGCGACCTGATGAGACCGTGGCTTTAGCCAGATGCATCTACAAGGTTTATGGCTATACTTATCCCCATGAAGACATTTACTATCCTCAAAAGTTCAGTTCTCTCATTGAATCAGGATTGGTTACTTCTTGCGTTACAGTAAACTCAAAAGATGATGTTATTGGACATTTAGGAGTTTTCTTGGAGAACCCAGATGATTTGGTAGGAGAATCAGCATTAGCTGCAGTGGATTCACGATATCGAGGTAGGGGAATCTTTCCAAAGATGAAAAATTTGATGATGGAACATGTCCAAAAGAAAGGTCTTCTTGGACTTTATAGCCGTGCTGTAACTGTACATGTGGCATCTCAAAAGTCTAACGTAAAAATGGGGGCTAAAGAGACTGGTTTCGTGTTAGCACATTCACCACCCACTGCTATATTTAAAAAAATGGAAGCAAGTAGTGGAAGTAACCGAAGAACAGTAGCCCTTTTCTATGTGCCTGTTGCACCTGACCCTGGACATAATGTTTTTTTACCACTAAAACATGGAGATATCCTCAAAAAGATTTATAATCATGGAGAATTAAAACGAACTTTCAATCAATCTTCTAATGAAGGATTATCTTTCCATTCACAAATACACTCCCATCTACTTCCAGAGATGAGTAGTGCTTTCCTTAGAGTAAATAAATTTGGAATAGATTTTCTTGATGAACTCAAGCTTCAAGTAAATGACCTGTGCTATCGTCATGTGGAATTAATTGTACTTGATCTTCCATTAAGCGATCCTGCCACTGCCCTCCTTTGTCCAGAAATAGAAGATCTGGGATTTTTCTTTAGTGGACTCATGCCAGAATACCTTGATGGAGATGCTCTGCGCCTGCAATACCTTAACAATGTGATCTTTAATCCAGAAGATGTACAGGTCTACTCAGAATTTGGAAAGGATATATTTTCATATGTAGTAGAAGAATGGAAATCAAAAAATTATTATTAATTTTAGGGATAAATTTAATTTAAAGGGGAAGGTGTGGTGAAAAAATGGAAATAGGGAAAAAAAGTGTAGATAATGTGGAGATAATACCTCTAAATGGTAGGCTTGATGCCTATTCATCCAGCCAGGTTGAAAAAACCATAAATTCGCTAATCGAGGATGGTAAAATCAAAATTGTGGTTAATTTTAAAGAGATAGAATACATAAGCAGCTCCGGTTTAAGGGTTATGCTGGCATCGCTTAAAAAATTAAAGAAAATTAACGGAGATATAAAATTAGCCTGTCTTAAACCCTATGTACTGGAAGTTTTTGAAATAGCAGGTTTTACACACCTTTTTGATATTTATGAAAGTGAAGAAGAAGCAGTGAACAGTCTTCAATGAATAAGGTGAAGACATATGAAAATCACCACTGCACAGCTTTTTTTACTTTATTTGGAAGGTGAAGGTGTAGAATACATCTTCGGAGTTCCAGGTACATCATTAGTCCCTCTATACGATGCTTTAAACAAGCAGGATGCAATTAAACCTATTTTAAGTAAACATGAAGAAGGCGCGGCTTTTATGGCTGATGGTTATGCCAGAGTAAGTGGTAAACTCGGCGTCTGTTATGCTACATCCGGTCCAGGTTCAACGAATCTTGTTACTGGTGTTGCCAATGCTTATATGGATAATATCCCTCTTCTGGTTATAACTGGCCAGGTCCCTACCAATATTTATGGCAAAGGAACATTTCAAGACTCCACTAAAGAGGGTATTGATTCTGTAGCCATGTTCGATACAATGACCAAATTCAGTGAAATGATAATTTCCAGATATAAAATGCCCGAAACGTTAAGGGAAGCTATAAGAATAGCTTTTAGCGGTAAAAAAGGCCCTGTACATATAAGTTATCCTAAAGATATTATGCAAGAGGAGATTGAAGATACTCTGCTACCGCCCCGTAGTTATAGGGTAGAATCCAACTATTTCGATCGGAGATTAGTTGTTGAAACTTCCCAAAAGCTTATAAATGCAAAAAAACCTGCAATGTTGATTGGTTCTGGAGTTATAGCTTCAAATGCAACCATGGAGGTTTTTGAACTTGCAGAAATGCTCAATATTCCTGTGGCCACAACCCCCAAAGCAAAAGGGGCGTTCCCAGAAGATCATCCTCTTTCCCTGGGTGTTTTTGGATTCAGCGGATCTCCAGCAGCGACTGAATATTTAAAAAGCGATATAGACGTTCTTTTAGTAGTAGGCTCCAGTTTAAATCAGATGACCACCTTATCATGGGATCCTAAACTTCAACCCAGTGAAACCATGATTCATATTAACATTGACCCTGCAGACATTGGAAAAAACTATGTTGCAGATATTGGATTGGTAGGAGACTGTCAAACCGTTTTAAATGAAATTTCATTTCGTATTTTACGAGAATTACAAAAACATGACTTTCAAAAGGAAAGACCAACTGAAAACATTGTTAAATTCAAAGAAAGTGTGGGAAAGTATATTGATGAGGATAAAATGTTTTCTGAATCTGTGCCTATAAAACCCCAGGCTTTAACCAGGGAAATTCAAGAAAATCTGCCTGATGATGCCATTGTTTTCATTGATGTAGGTAACATCTTATGCTGGTCAATTCATTACATGCAATTTAAAAGTCCGAATATAATACCTCCATTTGGATTTCTTCCCATGGGATATGCAACTTCTGCTGCAATTGGAGGAAAGCTTGCAGCTCCCGAAAAACCTGTGATTGCCATTGTAGGAGATGGATGCTTCCAGATGAATGGAATGGAGATAGCAACTGCTGTAAATCATGATATACCTGTTGTTTGGATTGTTCAAAACAACTCCAAGTTGGGACTGGTGCATGAGCTTCAAAGATTTGATTTGGGAGATAAAACTGTTTCTACAACATTTAAAGAAGTTAATCTGGCAAAAGTAGCTGAAGGATTAGGTGCTAAAGGATATAGAATAAAAAAACCCGGAGAAATATCCGATATTCTTCCAAAAGCAATAGAAAGCCAGATACCTACAGTAATAGATGTAATCATCGACCCAGATGAAGTTCCACCCTTAGAAAGTTGGGTTAAAGGTGTAAGAGAGCTTGGCTCAAGATTAGACTATTTATAATTTTTTCAAAAATTTAAAATACAATCAAAAATCCCCTAAAAGTGAAAAAAATGGATGTCACTATAGATTTCCTGCTAAGTCTCTTGGAAAAGATGTGTGTATTCATAGTTATAGCATATTTGATAACCCGCACGAAATTATTTACCAGAATATTAGACCGTGAATTCTCAATAAAAACCATGGTTATTTTTATATCCATCTTTGGGATTATCACCATATTTTCCATTGCCTCAGGAATAGATATATTTGATACCGAAGCTGACATGGCAGAGCTAGCTCCTATGGTGGCAGGTCTGGTGGGAGGCCCCATTATTGGCCTAGCAGTAGGTGTCATTGGAGGTATTTCCCGTTATTTGGCAGGTGGTCCTGCCAGTTTAATTCTTTCCATTTCAATCATGCTTTCGGGGTTGTTTGCTGGAATAATCTACATGTTAAATCAGCGAAAATTCATAGGGATGTTGGGTTCAGTTGTATATTCGCTTTTAATGGGCTCTTTAACTATCTTGCTTGTGGTTTATTACTATCCTGACGAGTTCAACTACATCATATATCTAGGTTTACCATTGGTTTTCTCTAATACGTTAGGAATACTTATATTTGGATTCATAATCTCCAATTTGATAAAAGAAATAGAAACATCCGGTGAACGCGATAAATACTTCAAAGAATTGGAACAAAAGAAAAAAGAACTACAGATCGCCCGAAATATTCAAAAAAGTTTCCTTCCAAAGGAGATACCTCAACCCAAGAATTTTGACTTGGATGCAATAAATATACCTGCTTTGGAGGTAGGGGGTGACTTTTATGATTTCATTCCCATAGGTAAAGAAGAAATGGGGCTAGTAATCGCAGATGTTTCAGGAAAAGGTGTACCTGCTGCGCTTTTCATGGCTTTTTCTCGAACTGTAATCAGGGCAAAGACAACTGAAACTCAAAAAGCCATTGATATTATAAAGAATGCCAATCGCCTCATCACTTCGGAAGCTGAGTCAGGTATGTTTGTAACGCTCTTTTATGGCATTCTAAATTGCATAGAAAGAACATTTACATATGTTAATGCAGGGCATAACCCTCCCTTAATATTTAAATCAAAAACTGATCGCATTAAAATCCTTAAAACAGAAGGAATTGCAATAGGTGCACTTGAAGAAGTGATATTTGAAGAGAAGAAAATAAAACTTGAAACTGGTGATATGATAATATTTTATACTGACGGCGTAACAGAAGCCTTAAATAATGAAGAGGAACAATTTGGTGATAAAAGGTTATTTAAGCTTTTAAAGGAGAATAAAGATTTATCCCCAAGTAAAATGGTAAGTAAAATAATAGATGAAGTAGAGGAATTCTCTGGAGGAAGAACACAGTTTGATGACATTACCCTTATGGTTTTAAAAGCCACATAACTATTTAGAAAATCTTTTTGATTATAAATATGTAAAAATGGAGTGATTTTTGATGAAATTAAATTTCCAACTGGAGACAGATGCAAAACTCGAAAATTTAGCCATGATTGCAGATTTCATCTTTCATTCCATGAATGATTTTGATTTAGATGAAAAAACAGTGCATCAAATTCAAATAGCAGTTGATGAGGCCTGTACTAATATAATAAATCATGCATATCCTCAAAAAAAAGGAAAAATCCATATTATCTGCTTTAAAAAAGAAGAACAGATTCTAATAGTTATAGAAGACTGGGGGAAGTCATGGGACCCTCAATCAGTTAAACCTCCAGATCTTAAATCCGGTTTTAAAGAACGTCAAATCGGAGGTCTGGGAATACATTTCATCAAAACCTTTATGGATCATGTCAAATATCATGAGGAAAATGGTAAAAACGTTTTAACCATGATAAAATCATTTAATAGTAAAATTAAGCTTAAATAAAGGAGTTAAAAAATAAATGATATTGATAATGGGAATTGAAATAGAGAGGGATTGAATGTATCATAACCAATACCAAAAAAAATTGACTAATCCTGATGATGCTGTAAAATCAATCAGAGAAGGTGATATGCTGGTTCACGGATTAACCATGGCTGAACCACCAGCATTATTAAGGGCAGTTGCTTCACGACTTAAATCAGGTGAAATTAAACATATGAAGGTCTTTTCTATACTTCCTTTGGCCCATGCTTGCTCCACAGTTCTAGCTTCAGATTTAGTTGATTGCGTTGAGGCCTACAGTGGGTTTGTTGATGGAGGTACAAGAGGATTAGTAAGCACAGGACTTAATTATTATGTGCCAAATCATCTACACCAAGTTCCAAGACTTTTAGAAGAGTTCATTGGAGTAGATGTATGTATAACTACAGTATCCCCTATGGACGATTCTGGTTATTTCTCATTTGGAACAGCCAATGATTTCACTTCAAAAGCAGCAAGGGCAGCAAGGGTTTTGATAGTTGAAGTAAATCGGAACATGCCTCGAGTTTTTGGTGAATCTCTTCTCCATATTTCAGAAGTAGATGCCGTTGTAGAAAATCATGAGCCAATTCCAGACTTTCCAACCGGTAAAATGCTACCTGAAGCTGAAACCATTGGAAAAATCATATCCCAAATGGTTCCTGACGGTGCTACATTACAAATGGGAATAGGTGTTCTGCCAGATGCCGTTGCCAAATATCTGGATAACCACTCTGATCTTGGCATTCATACAGAGGTTTTTGGACCTGGAATGGTGGATCTTATAAAGAAAGGAGTTATCACTGGCGAGAGAAAAACGTTACATCCTCGAAAACATGTCTTCACCGTGGCTCAGGGGAATCAGGAGATGTTGGAGTTTATGGATAATAATCCAGCCATGGTCAGCTATCCTTGTTCTTATGTCAATAGCCCTGCAATAATAGCAAAAAATGACCGAATGATATCTATAAATTCTCTTCTCCAGGTTGACTTGTTAGGGCAATGCAATGCAGAATATCTATCCGGCCACCAGTACAGCGGCACAGGAGGTCAACTAGACTTTGTAAGGGGTGCTTTTGACTCGAAAGATGGGAAGTCTATATTAGCTTTTTATTCCACCGCCAAAGGTGGTACTATTTCTAGGGTGGTAGACCGTTTAGATCCAGGAGCTATGGTAACAACGCCCAGAATGGACACGCATTATTTGGTAACTGAATTCGGCGTGGCTAATCTCAAGGGTAAGTCCACTAGAGACAGGGCACTGGCAATCATCGATATTGCACACCCCAAATTCCGGGATGACCTTATAAAGCGTGCCGAGGATATGTATTTGCTGTAAAAACTTTATTTATAAAACCTCTTGAAAATCAATAAAATCAGTATTAAAAAAAAGGAACAATAAAACTAACATAAGATATTATAATACGAAGTATCCGGTTATTTCCGAATTAGTTAAGAAAAATATACTAAGATTTATCCAAGTATATTTCTGTGAAAGACTCAAATGTAAAATATTCATTGGATGAGTTCCGAAAACTACAAAGACAAAACAACCGGCTATGTGACATATTTTCTAAGATGAAAAAAGAGTTAAAAGAATTGAAAGGTAATATATAGTTTTTTTTGCGAATATTTTGATGTTCGATTTAATCTAAAGATGTTTACATTATACTACTTTTTCTTTAGTCTTAGCGTGTCGTAAGATTAATGCAATAAGCGGGAAAAGAATTACAGATATTATAGCTGCTCCAACAAGATCTGCAGCATTAGTTGGTTGCATTGCTCCGCTTTTTACTGCTAAAGTTGTTATGACAATTACAAGAGGTAGTTGAGTTGCAGAAAATAGAGCTAGGGGAACTTGTTCAGCTTTTGATAGTATTTTTCTGTAGATGACCATTGCTGGTAATCCTCTGGCAATTAAGAATGAGATAATGAATATTGGAACCATTAAAATGCTTGTGGGACTAGTTAAAAATGCTATTAAATCGAAATTTATTCCACTTACAATGAAGAAAATTGGAATTAATAATCCAAAACCAATACCTTCAAATTTAATCCTCATATTTTCAATGTCCTTATCTTCCTTATTTTTTGCCATTTTTATTATTTCTGAGAGAATAATTCCAGCTGTAAATGCCCCAAAGAGGAAATCTATTCCAGAATTCATGCTAATGAAAATTAAAGCAACTAATAGTAAAATTGAAAGTCTTAAAGCCAACTGACCACTGGTATTCATGGTTTTTCTCATTAAATCAACTATATATGGAGGTTGCCATCGTCTTACTGTAATTAATATTAAAAATGCAATTATGATAAATAAAATAACTAATAACAAGCTACTGAAGTTATCATAAACTTTATTAAAAAATAAGGCCAGAATAGTCAAAGGTGCAAATTCACCTATTACTCCTGCTGCAAAAACAAATCTACCGAAATTAGAGTTTAATTCTCCTTCATCCCTTAAAATAGGAACCAATACCCCCACTGCAGTTGTGCTCATGGCTAAACCAATGAAAATAAATGAAATAACCAGTCCACTGGCCTGTAGAATGCCTCCAATGAGTAATGCAATTAATAATGATAAAATCCAGCCTATGAATGCATATTTCAGGGGCTTACCCTTTATAAGATCAATATCAATCTCAAAACCAGCCAGGAAAAATAGAAATGCCAGACCAAAGTAGCTTAAATCGGTTATGGTAGGATCAAGATGAACTAATCCCAGTACCTGTGGGCCAATAATGATACCTAAACAAATTTCAAGCACTACCACAGGTAATTTAAACCGAGGGATTGCACTGGCAATTATCGGGGCTAAAATAGCTACTATGAAAATAATTGAAAGATTATAAAAAGTACCAGTTAATTCTATCATGCCATGCCCAACTTCTTACCGTTATTCTTTAAAATCCTTAATTTGATATTCAGTCCCCATGCTTAAATTAATTTCTAAAAAATAATAGATATAATTTAAGAATTATAAAAGTTATTTAATGGAATAAGAGAGAATAATCTACTTTCTATTTCACTTTCTAAAATCATAGATTTTGACAATAATTTTTAGAATAAATAAAAACTTATTTAATTGAAAATTTAAACTCTTATTTGAGTTGATAAAAAATGGACTTAAAACTTATAGGACTAACCGCTCTCGTAAATGCTGCTTTAACTATTGTCTTATCAATAATCTTCTTTCCTCTCTTAGTTTTAGGCCCGCTTATTGGAGGATTCTTAGCATCTTACCTTAGCAAAGGATTTGAAGATTATGATAAAATGGATGAAAAAGATGGAATGGTTGTAGGGGCAATTTCAGGATTAATTGGTGGTTTAATAATAGGTTTATTATCTATTCTGGGCATTGGAAATATAAGTAACGTCATAGAAGTAATGGCAATCAACAATATATTTATCAGCAGCTTTATTATCCTTCAATTGTCGTTAATCATTAGTTTTATTTTAGGATTAGTGGGAGGAGTCGTAGGGATCCTTATGAAAAAGTAAATGTTCCAAAAAGAGACGGTTGTGTTAAATCACATCTCAAAACGTCTTATTTTGTTTATGATAATTTATTTATATGGAACCATTTGCTCTATTCAATAGCGGTACATTCCCAAGGTTGAGCTTCCGTATCAATTGTGGCGTATAACTCTTTTTCTGTGTCTTTTAATAAATCCTCACAACTAAATTTTAAATCTGCAGCTTTTTTAACAGAATATATTCTGCCTCTTGCACTTTTAACAATTACATCGCCCTCTCGACTTATACCAATTACCAATTGATTTATTTCTTTTGCCATATTGTTCAACTCCATTAATTTAATTTTTTACCGATTCACTAAATCTAAGAATATATCTAAAACTAAAATATTTTCAATCTATATTTATTATACTTCACATTATAAGTGTACTATTATTTTTTCAATTATGATATAGGACCATGTGGCCAAATATAGTTGAGTTAACGAAGAATAGCCCTACCTTTTCTTTGTAGGTCAAAGTTAATTCTATATATTTTCTCCTATTTTTTCAATTATTTTCTTTCTAACACTTTTTGGAACTTCTCTAATTTTTATTGGCCTTGGCTCCATAGAACCAAAGTACTTATCTTCAAATATTAATCCTTGAAAATGGATCTTTTCCTTATAACGAGGTATTAAATGCCAATGCATATGCGGATCTGGATTCTCAACAAGATAGTCAGCATTCATTAATGCACCCCAATTGAACATAACGGGTTTAAATGCACTTTCAAGTGAACATTCTAACTTTTTGACTATTTTTCCAAAGTCAAGCCATTCTTCCTCTTTTAAACCTTTTAAAGTATCGCAACGTCTTTTTAGGGCAATTACACAAGTTCCTATGTTGCTTTGGTTTGGTGCAAGAAAGATAGTCCAGTAAAGTGACTCAAATATTAAATCACCGTAATTCCGGTTCTTTAAATCAGTATTATAACTATTCATATGATTTATCCTAAGAGTTTTATCTATTCAATTTCCTTATTCTCAAATTTAGTCCATTTAAACTTTTCCTATCACATGTAATCTCATATTTTTTAAATTTCCATACAAGAAAAATAATCTATAAATCTTTTAATTGATTTTCTAAAATATAGCAACTATATAACTAAAAATAGTTGGGTTTAGCGAAATTCTAATTAAATGATTGAATAATATAAATCAAGCCATATTAATTAAATTAGGGCTTATTAAACCAATACACATATTTCTCTTTTACTTAGTTAAGTATTAATGATAGCAAAAACTAACTCTTTTTGAATACACACTTACAAACTAATTAATCTGAGTATAAATGGAGTTATTTTCACTTCAATTATCTTCTTTGAGGTGCGCCATTAAAGTGAATTCCATTTAAAACTGAACTATTTTATTAACTAAACATGAAGGAGCCTACAAAATTTACAATTTTGTGGCCCAAAAAATTCAAAGAATTTTTAGGAGGTGAAAAACATAAAAAAACAAACAACTACAAAAATTCTCATTTCTATTATCTTTATCATCGCTTCATTAACATTAATAGGTGCTGTTTCGGCAGCAGATACAAATTTAACTGATAATCCATCTGATTCTGTTTCTTCAGATGACCTTGCCTTTATAGAAATTTCAGGTCAAGTCAACCAATGTTCTAATGGAGAACCTTTCCCCGGAGCAACAGTAAAAGTCCATGATAATGGGACAGAGATTGCCAGTACCACCACAAATCCCGATGGGACTTACAATTTTAATTTCCAAAGCAAAAAGCGAGTTTTCACAGTAACAGCCAATGCCAACGGACACAAACCATCAACTCAGGAAGTTACGGTTGTTGAAAACTCCGATGGTACTTACACAGGAACATCAGATTTCAAACTGGGAGCTAACGACGCCTACGTCTGGAATGGATGGGCTTCAGATCCTACTCATGATATTACTTTCTCTGATACTACCACAATTAATGGAAATGCACCTAATGCTCGAACTACTATACAAGCAGGTATAGATCACGCTGAACTTACTGGAAGCACAGTATACATAGCACCCAGCACTTACTATGAACACAACTTGGTTATCGACAACCCAGTTACAATACACGGTGAAAACATGGGCTCAACCATAATTGACGGCCAAAATGGACGTATATTCTATATAACTGCTTCAAATGTCAATATACAACAACTAACACTTACCCATGGAAATGCTCTTGCCTATGGTGGAGCTATCCTCACGGTTAGTGGAACCGTAAACATATCTAATACCATTTTTGATCGTAACTATGTAACTAACTATGGCGGAGCTATCTACAACAATGGTGGAACATTAACCATATTAAACAGTGCATTTTATAGTAATGGCGCAGGTGACTTTGGTGGAGCAATCTGCAACAATGGTGGAACAGTAACCATACCAGGCAGCACATTCGACAGTAACACGGCACCAAATGGTGGTGGCGGAGCCATCTACAACACAGGAACATTAGACATAAACACCAGCACATTCCAAAATAACGAAGCATTTAGTGGTAATGGCGGAGCCATCTACAATGATGGAGGAACAGTAACCATAGGTACAGGCAGCACATTCACAGGCAACAGAGTAAATAATCCGGGTTATAGCGGTGGAGCTATCTACAACACTAATGACGGGAGGGTGTTCATATCAGGCACCACATTCAACAGTAATTATGCACAACATGGTAATGGTGGAGCCATCTACAACAATGATGGAACCGTAAACATATTCGAAAGCAGCACTTTCGACCATAACGAAGTATCTGATGGTTATGGTGGAGCCATCTACAATTCTAATAGTGGAGCAGTAAACATACTTGACTATGGTATAATCAATAGGTTCATCAATAACAGCGCAGGGATTGGTGGAGCGATCGCCAATTTTGGAATGATAGATATATCCCACTCTGCATTCGGCGATATATCTGAGGGTAACACCGCAAATTATGGTGGAGCTATCTACAATAGTGGAACCGTAAACATGTCAGGCAGCACATTCACTGATAACACCGTAAACATTGATGGTGGAGCTATCTACAACAATGTTGGTGGAACCGTAAACATAGGTGCAGGCAGCACATTCACACACAACTCTGCAAATTATGATGGGGGAGCCATCTACAATGTTAATGGTGGAACCGTAGAGATATACAGCGGCACATTCGACAATAACCACACAAATGGTGGTGATGGTGGAGCTATCTACAATACTGGAACTGCAAACATATACGACAGCACATTCACAGACAACCATGCATATCATGATTTTGGTGATTGTTATGGTGGAGCTATCTTCAACACTAGAACGTTAAGAATAGACAGCAGCACATTCACAGGCAACAGGGCTTCATTCGATGGTGGTGGTGGAGCTATCTACAATGCCGGGACAGCAGACATATTTGGCGGCACCCTATTCGACGGTAACACCGCATCAAGTGGTTATGGTGGAGCAATCTACAACACTAGTATAATGAACATATCATGCGCAACATTCACAGGCAACAGGGCAGTAGATGAGTTTATGGGGTGGCAGCTTTGTTATGGTGGTGCCATTTATAATAATGGTGGAAACATCCTAATATGGAATTCCCCTAATTCATTTAACGGTAACAGCGCAAGTGGTGGTGGTGGAGCCATCTACAACAATGGTGGAACAGTAACTATATTCGGCGGCTGCGCATTCAACGGTAACGCCGCAACTGATCCTATATCCGGGTATGGTGGAGCCATCTACAACAATCGTGGAACAGTAAACATAAGAGGCACTAGCGCATTCAACGGTAACACCGCAACACGTGATGGTGGAGCAATCTACAACACTGTTGGTGGAAATATAGACTTTTCATGCGACGAACTCACATTTATTAATAATAGAGCAACAACTACTTATGGGGGAGCCATCTACAATAATGGCGGAACTGTAACCATATCTAGCGATGCACTCGGCACTAAATTTGAGGGTAACACTGCAGGAACTAATGGTGGAGCTATCTACAACACTGTTGGTGGAATAGTAACCATTTCAGACACAACATTTACCAGTAACTCCGCATTGAATGGTGGGGCTATCAACAACAATGCAGGTGGAACAGTAACCCTATCTAACACCTCATTTATCAATAATGCTGCAACGACAGGTTATGCTGGGGCCATCTACAATAGTGGAACACTAAACATATCCGGCAGCAGCACATTCACAGGCAACACTTCATTCGGTGGTGATGGTGGAGCCATCTACAATACCGGAACCGTCGGAATATCTGGCAGTACATTCACAAACAACCATACAAATATTCCTTTAACAAATACAGGTGGCGGAGCTATCTACAACACCAGTAGTGGAACCGTAAACATATCAAGCTCCAATTTCACAAGTAACACGTCAGATGGTGATGGTGGAGCTATCCACAACACCGGTAGTGGAACCGTAAACATATCAAGCACCAATTTCACAAGTAACACGTCAGATGGTTTTGGTGGGGCCATCTACAACACCGGTAGTGGAACCGTAAACATAACAGGTACCAACACTTTCACCAGTAGCTCATCATCACAAGGAGGAGCTATCTACAATAATGGCGGAACTGTAACCATATCCGGAACCACATTCAACAGTAACACTGCCACATTCGGTCCTGGTGGAGCTATCCACAACTCAGGGACAGTGAACATAACAGGTACCAACACATTCACAGGTAACACTGCAATAAATAGTTATGGTGGAGCTATATACAATATGGGTGGAACTGTAACCATATCCGGCAGCAGCATTCTCACCGGTAACTCCGCAATAAATGGTGGAGCCATATATAATGATGTTGGAGCCGTTACCTTATCAGGCACCGCATTTAATGGTAACACTGCGACAAGTTACGGTGGAGCTATCTACAACCATGCTGGAACACTAAACATATCTGGCATAAATTCATTCAACACCAACAGCGCAACAAGCGGTGGAGGAGCAATCTACAACACGGGCACAGTAACCCTAACAGGCACTAACACATTCGCCAGTAACGATGCATATGGTTATGGTGGGGCTATCAACAATGCTGGAACACTAAACATATCAGGCACCAACACATTCAATGGTAACACTGCAAATGTGGGTGGAGCCATCTGCAATGATGGTGGATCTGTAACCATATCCGGAACCACATTCAACAGTAACGGCGCATGGATAGCTGGTGGAGCAATCTACAACCGTTCAGGAAGATTAGATATAACTGACAGCACATTCACCAACAACAATTCTTCAAATGATTGGTTGATAGCTGTTGGTGGTGGAGCAATCTACAACGAGGCTGGAATTGTAACCATATCTGGTACCACTTTCACCGGTAACTATGCAGGTATTCATTCTGGCGGAGCTATCTACAACCATGCTGGAACAGTAACCATATCAAACGCCACATTTATTAATAATAGAGCAACGAATGTTGGTAATGGTGGGGCTGTTTTTACCGATGGAAATGGAGATATACAGATACATTTCAGCCGCATCTTAAACAACCCCGGAGTTGACATTTACAGCACTGGAACCAATGTTGATGCCACCAAAAATTGGTTTGGTGATAACTTTATAGGAACCAACCCTATAGCAGAAGGAAGAGCAACATCCAACATAATTGTGGATCCATGGGTTATTCTAACCGTTACTGCAAACCCAACAACCATTACCAATGGTGGAACATCCATTATTACAGCTGATTTCAACCACATCAACGGTGGTGGCGCACTTACAGGCGGACACATTCCCGACGGGCCCATAACTTTAGGCATACCATGGGGAAGCTTCCAAAACCCAGCAATCACCCATTCAATCACAGCAAATACTGTAGACGGCGCAATAACAACAACATTCTACTCCAATGAAGGACCAGTAAACCCATTATACAATCCAGTTAAGGTAACAGCAGCAGCAGATGGTTACACAACAGACACAGAATCTGCATTTATCAACATCAACAAAGACGTAAAATTAACAGTTACCCAGACAGTTAATAAACCAAGGCCACATGTTGGAGATAAAGTCACATTCACAGTCAAAGTTCAAAACAATGGGATAGACGCTGGAACAAACATCCAGATACGAGATATAATGCCATCTGGCTTTAATAACGTTGTAATAACTCCATCTAAAGGAACATATGACAATACTTCTGGAATCTGGACACTATACCTTTTAAGTGGTGAAACAGCAACTTTAACCCTCACCGGTGAAGTCACAGAAGCTCTAGTTGGTAAAACCACAACTAACATTGCAACAATCCCCGGAACAACAAGCTCAGCAAGTTCAAGCATCTACGTACCTAAAGCAGGAACTATAACAGTACATGCAGCAACAGTAAACAAAAACACAGCAAACGGACTGATAACACCCAAAGACATAACATCTAAAGTAACTCCAGATCCATACAAAGATACACCACAAGAAACACTTGGAAACTGGTTACTCTCATACTGGTGGATAATACTAGCAATTCTGCTTCTAATAGCAGGCAGGCTACTCTGGTTCTTGTTAGCAGCTAAAAGAGAAACCGAAGAATAGATAAAATTCTTCCTCAATTTTTTTATTTTTTTTATTAATCTAGTTAAGTATTAATGATAGCAAAAACTAACTCTTTTTGAATAACACACTTACAAACTAATTAAACTAAATTCCATTTAAAACTGAAATATTTTATTAACTAAACATAAAGGAGCCTACAAAATTTACAATTTTGTGGCCCAAAAAATTCAAAGAATTTTTAGGAGGTGAAAAAGATAAAAAACCAAGTAATTACAATTAAAACTAACTTTTTAATTTTACCACTCCTTTTAAGCTTAACAATACTGTTTTGCGCAAGTAGTGTTTCTGCTGCAGATGGTGATATAATTTACGTGAATAACAACATCGGGGATGACTCATATGACGGTTTTAATTCAATATACGACCCCATAACCAATCACGGGCCAAAATTATCCATTAAAAACGCAACAGGAACCGTAAACACAGATGGAACAGTTCAATTAGCTGATGGAGGATACACTGGAGTAAACAACACTGGAATCACAATTGACAGGAGCATGAAAATCATTGGCGAAAGCCAGAGTGGAACTGTAATTAATGCCCAAAGATTAGGCCGTATATTCAGGATTGAACCTGGAATCACAGTCACCCTGGAAAACATAACACTTGCAAACGGAGAGTCATCACGTGGCGGGCAAATCTGGAATAGAGGTACCTTAAACTTAATCAACTGCACACTCACAGGAGGACGGGCAGATGGAGGCGGATCCATCCAAAATACAGGTGTTCTAAATGTCACCGACTGCACATTCACTGGAAACGACGCTGCAAAATATAGAGATGGAGGAGACTATAAGGGTGGAGCTATCCTCAATTATGGAACATTAATCATCAATAACAGCACATTCACCGGTAATTACGCATGTTATGGTGGAGCTATCGAAAACTACTGTACTTTTGGCACTACAACTGCTGATATAACTAACTGCACATTCACCGGTAACTACCTCTACTTAAGAACACCTACATTTGATTTTGGTGGTGGTGGTGAGGGTGGTGCCATCTACAATCATTGCAATTACGGCACTATCAATGTTAATTTAACCAACTGCACATTCACCCGTAATGAAGCATTATGTGGTGGAGCCATCTGTAGCTTTAGTGAACATAGTGGTAGCACTATAAATCTTAACCTAAATAACTGCACATTCACAGATAACCGTGTAGGATTTGATTCGGATGGATTGGGAGGTCTTGGTGGAGCCATCAAAAATACTGCCCGTCAAGACGGTACTGCCACTTTAACTGTAATTAACAGTACATTCACCGGTACATCCATAGAATACAGCGCATTATATGGTGGAGCTATATTCAATTCAGGTGTAGATGGTGGAAATGCCCCTCTTACTGTAATTGGAAGCACGTTCAAAGACAACAAAGTTACATTTTTTGACCTTATAGGGGCAGGTGGCTTAGGTGGAGCAATATGCAATGAAGCTGATTATAGCGGTATTGCCAATATGGATATAACTGACAGCACATTCACAGGTAACTACGCAAGTTATGGTGGTGGGGCTATCTTTACCCATGCACTTGAGTTAGGCACCTCCATTGCCCATGTGAATTTCAACAGGTTCTTTGGTAATACCTTAGACCCTACATACGGTCATGGTACAACAATTTGTAAAGGCACCTACGGTACAGTCGATGCAGATAATAATTGGTGGGGAACTAACACTCCTGATTTCAGCCAGTTACTATATCAAATACCAGATCCTGATTCCTGGCTGGTGATGAACGCCATAGCAAACCCCCTATCAATTCAAGTGGGAGACACATCAACCGTAACAGCAACTATAGAATCTTACAACAAAAATTCTGGCCTATATAGTCCTGTAGTGCATTGTGCGCCAATACCTGCAATTTTTACAGCAACTCTCGGAAATATGGATCCTGAATCCACATTAATAATACCTAACCTAGGTATTGATCAGGTTAAATCCATATTCACATCAACCCAGCAAGGTACAGCAGCTCTTACTGCAAAAGTTGATGATGAAACCGTTGCATTTTCAATACAAGCTGACATCACCCCAACAACCCTAACAGTAGGTGATGTAGTGGGTTGTTATGGTAACACTGCAACTTTTACCGCCATATTAAAAAATGATTTAGGCCAACCCGTAGTTGGTGAAGAAGTCAATTTCTCGGTAGATTTGGGTTATATAGGACACGGCACTACCGATAATACAGGGACAGCAACCCTAAACTATCCACTTAACTTCGGCATCGGCCATCACGCCATTACAGCAGTCTTCCATGATGACATCTACAAATACTTACCCAGCGGAGGAACAGGGAATCTAATTGTAAATATAAACCCTACAACAACTACTGTTGATAATGTACACAATTTCGCAGGTCAAAATGTGAATTTAGTGGCCCATGTAGTTGACAGCGAAAGTAAAGCAGTAAACAGTGGGCAGGTTAGATTCACTGTGGGCAGTGCTACTCCCATAGTTGCCAATGTTGTTGGCGGCTTAGCTACAGTTACTGGTTGGACTATTCCATCTGACTGGCTTCCAGGAACTTACAACATAGTTGCTGAATACCTTGGAAACACCAACTACACTGCATCAACCAATACAGGTGTTCTGACTGTGGATCAGACCCCTACTAACGTTGTTGTAGATAATACACACAACTTCGCAGGTCAAAATGTGAATTTGGTTGCTCATGTGACTAGTCCTTATGGTTCAGTTAACGAGGGACTGGTTAGGTTCACTGTAATCGGCCCTGATGATATCTCTGTTCCTGTAGGAGACATAAACGTTGCTAGCGGAGTAGCTTCCACCACTTGGACAATTCAGTCTGCTTGGAACACTGGAAACCATAGATTATACGCTGAATACCTTGGATCCCCCGTCTACCTTGGATCACTTAATTCAGGAACTCTAACTGTGGATAGGACTCCTACTACTTTAACTGTAAGCGATATAACCAGTGATAAAGGTATTAATGTAGATTTGAAGGCTACTTTGCTTGATTACTATGGTAATCCTGTTTCTGGTAAATCTGTTACCTTTAAAGTGAATGGTGTGGATGTTCCGGGTTCTGCAATTACAGGTGCTGATGGTGTGGCTACAATGCCGTATACCATTAATCTTGTGGGTGGAACCTATAACATAGAAGCGACATTTGCTGATACAGACACTCAATATATCGGTTCTACTGGAACTGGCTCACTTAAAGTACCACAATCAAGCGTTTTCGTTAAAACCACAGTAAGCAACACTAACCCTATAGTAGGTCAAACAGTAACCATAACATTCAAATTAGGAAATAACGGACCTGATGCAGCCAAAAATATAGTGTTTACTTATGTTTTACCTGCAGAAATGGAATTAGCGAACCTCAGCGGTGACAACAACTACTCATACGACCCAGCGACTCGAACCATAACCTGGAAGATTGATGAAGTGCCAGCAGGCACTGATCCTTGGCTCTACGCCAATGTGAGGTTCTTAAACGCAGGAAACTTCAACATCAAACCAACCATAAACCTGGCAACATACGACCCAAACATAAACAGCAACATACAATCTGTAGTAATTAACGCAAAAGCTGTTCCTGTAAGAGTTAACGCAGCAACAGTAACAGGAAACGGGCGGACTGTAACATCTGGAGCCGCTCCATATTCCCCAGGAACCACACCTGAAGGAACATCTGGAAACTGGTTATTATCCTACTGGTGGATAATACTACTACTGCTTCTGATAATCTTTGGAGCGTTGATATGGTTCCTATTAGCAACTAAACAAGGAGAAACTGAGGGATAAGTAAATTCTTCCCCATTTTTTACTTTTTTTAAATTTTCTATAAATTTATTGAATATTCATCACTTTTTTATGTTTTCTGATTGTTTTTAGGAAATATTATATAATAGCAAAAACTAACATTTTTTGGATGAATACACTTACAAACTAATTAATCCAAACATCAATGGAACCATTTCACCTCAATTACCTTTTTTGAAGTGCACCATTAAACTGAATTCCATTTAAAACTCAACAATTTAATTAACTAAGCATGAAGGAGCCTACAAAATTTACAATTTTGTGGCTATCAAACACTTCGTGTTTGATGCCTGCAAAAACCTTTGGTTTTTGCGGTTGCAAAGCAAGCTTTTGCAAACATCAAAAATGTAATTTTCAAATGCTCTAAAAAATAAATTTTTTAGGAGGTGAAAAAATAAGAAAACGCACAACTAAAAAAATTCTCATTCCTATAATCTTTATCATTGCTTCATTAACATTAATAAGCGCTGTTTCTGCAGTAAATATACATGTTAACACTACTGGAGACGATATTAATGGTGATGGTAGTGCTGATAAGCCATTCCAAACAATACAGAAGGGAGTAGATGGTATAGCAGATAGTGATACTGTTATTATTGCTGATGGAACATACACTGGAACAGGCAACAACCACATTTTAATTGATCATTCCATTACTGTACAAGGTCAAAGTCAGACAGGAACCATTATAAACGGGGCAGGGACCCGGATATTCAGTATATCATATGGATACAATGTTATAATCAAAAACCTCACGATAACCGCATCAAATAGAGCTATCGACAATTATGGTACTTTAACTGTGAATGACTGTACTTTAACTGGCAACACGGAACATGTTGGTGGTGCTATCTACAATGTGGGTACTTGTACTTTGAATGACTGTACTTTGACTGGCAACACAGCAAATCATGATGATGGTGGTGCTATCTACAATTATTATGGTACTTTAACTGCTAATGACTGTAATTTCAATGGTAACACGGCACATTCTTCCTATTTTGGTGGTGGCGGTGCTATCTGCAATTATGATGGTACTTTAACTGCAACTAACTGTAATTTCAATGGTAACAGAGCAGGGGATCAAATGGGTAGTGGTGGTGCTATCTGCAATTATGATGCTGGTACCTTGTATGTTATTGGTTGTAATTTCAATGGCAACAGTGCAAGTGGTTCTGAGTATGGTAATGGTGGCGCTATATTCAATAGATACGGTTATTGCTCTGTTACTAACAGTATTTTCACTGATAACACTGCACATCTTACTACAACGCCTGGTGTAAACTTTATTAATTATATCGATATGTACATGTTAGATGGATATGGTGGTGATATCTGTAATGGTGCTAATTTGGATGTGATTAACTGTATTTTCAATGGTAACCATGCAGTTGATATTCCCGGAGGCGTTTTCAATGTTTTTGGAGTTGTCACGAACTTTAATCTCAATCGCATACTCGGAAACACTAATATCCAATGCTGGGGTGCAGTAAACTGGGGAATTAATTGGTATGTTCCTGCCAGTTTAATTGTCACAATAACCGGACCAACAACTGTCAATGCAGGTAATACAATCACATACACCATAACCGTTACCAATAATGGTCAGGGTCATGCGGATAACGTGCAAATTCAGGATATTATCCCTACAATTCTACAGAATTTGGTCCATGACTCGTTTAATCTGGGAACAATAAATGAAGGATCCTCTAAAACAGTTACTATAACTGGAACAGTCCCATCAAGCGTTACCCAGGGAACCATCATAGAAAATAGCGCTACTGTGACTTCCCGCACTCCTGCAACAATTACACCATCAAATATCATAAGAACCATAATCTATGTCATAAAAACAAACCCATTAATCAAAAAAACACTAAGCAATAACCTCAAAATCAGTCAAACATTTGCAATCATCAACAATGGATTATCCAGAGAAACCATAGCAAACCTCATAACCTTACAGGAATGGTTTAAAACAGGTAATAATTATGGTGACGGCGGATGGAGTTACGTTTCAAACAATATGACAATAGCAGGATTAATAATTGCAATTCTAGCTGTTTTTGGAGTTTTAGTAGCATTAAAAAGAAAATAAATTATGTGATCAATATGAAAATCTTATTTGTGGAACCACCAAAGGTATTCTGGTTTGTAATGGGAGAGTACATGCCTCCACCTTTGGGAATACTTCAATTAGCTGCCTATTTAGAGTCTAAAAATCATAAATGGGATATTGAGGTTCTGGATTCCCAGGCTGAAGATTTTGGCTGGGACAAACTTCAAAGATATATTGAAAGAGCAGCGCCAGATATAATGGTTTCCAGTGCACTGGCAACCTGTAACACATTCACCATCCTCAGAACACTGGAAATAGCCAAAAAAATCGGCCCTAACATTAAAACAGTGGTTGGTGGTCAACATTTCACGGCCCTGGCAGATGAAAGTCTGAAAATGTATCCTGAAATCGATTTCGTGATTCGTGGAGAGGGAGAAGTTACCCTACATGAATTGGTCAAAAGTCTGGATGAAAACAGACCCCTTTTGGATGTTAAAGGACTTTCCTTTAGAAACGGCATGAAAATCGTGCATAACTCTCCACGACCATTCATCAAGAACTTAGATGACCTACCTTTCCCTGGTTATCATTTTGTAGAAGACCATATGAATAAATATAACTTCAAAATGATGGCCCATTCTGGTTCAGGATATGCACTGGTTGAAGCATCCCGTGGGTGCCCTCATAAATGTACTTTCTGCTCACAGTGGAAACACTGGGGATGCAAATGGAGGCCAAAATCCCCTGAAAGAATTGCCGATGAAATGGAACAGCTTTACACCGAATATGGCATTAGTTTTTTATGGCTCACCGATGACAACCTGGGCCTAGGCAAAACAACCAGCAAACTATGTGATGAATTAATCAACAGGGGACTTTCAGAGGATATATCCTGGTTTGTTCAATCAAGAAGCGATGATATCATAAGACATCAAGATAACCTTCCTAAAATGAGAAAAGCAGGAAATTACTGGATAATGGCCGGATTGGAGCGCCATGATAATGATATCTTGAATAATTATCATAAAGGAATTAAACCATCTGATTCCAAGCTTTCCATGGATCTGTTAAAAGAAAATGACATATTTTCCCAGGCTACATTGATAACTGGTGATAGGAACGATTCCCATGAATCTATTCAGGGTTTAAGAGATTTCGTTAATTATGTGGATCCTGACATTGCAATTTTTATGATTCTAACTCCCTTTCCTGGAACCAAACTCTATGAAACCGCCAGGGAAAACGGGTGGTTGGAGGATGATAACTGGGCTAATTATGACATGGTCCATGCAGTTATGCCCACAGAATACCTTTCACGTAATGAAGTCCAGGAAGAGTTGTACCAATGCTACCGGAGCTTCTATGGGAGCATGAGGAGAAGAATTAGTGGTGTGTTATCACGGAATAAGTTTAAAAGGCAAACTTATCGTTATATGGCTGGTCAGGGACTCCTACATGCACTGAGGGATTTATATTGAACTTTAAGAAAAATAATATTGAATTTCAATCCATTTTTTTAATAATAGTTTCTTTTTTGGGCCTTTTTTTCCTCATTGCAATGTATCTATGGTCTCCTCCCTCAAAAACGTATTATTCTTTTCAAAACCCATTAATTCTATCTATTTTCATTGCAATATGTCTTTTAGGAATTATGGCGGCTATTTATCCTTCATTATGCCAAGGTCTAATGAAATTTCAAAAAGAAATGGAGAAAAAGACTTCTAAAGTTGATAATATACTATTTGAAGGCCACCACCCTGATTGTGGGAAGTTTGAATCCCACACATTTTGCATCAAAGGGAAAAAATACTGCCCTGGATGTTCAGGACTTTTTATTGGAGCTATTATTGCAGTAGTAGGAACTTTGCTTTATTATTTCGCTGGTTTACCCCGTATATATGGACAAACCTTTTTTTGGATGGGGGAAGTAATGGTTTTTCTCGCTTTGTTCCTGATTGTATTTTTAGAAACAGAAAAAAAACTGAAATTCATTTCTAACATAGCACTGGTTCTGGGATCCTTTCTTATACTGATAGGTATTATGGCAGTTAAAGAGAATTGGATAATGGAAATTTACTTCTTATTTCTGGTTATATTCTGGATATTAACCCGTGTCAGTGTCTCTGAAAAGTACCATGAAGATATATGCAGGGATTGCCAGAAAGAATCTATCTGTATTTACGAATAAAAAAAAACCGTATTTGTGTGGAAAAAAGAGTAAAATAAGAAAAGGAGAATATTCACAGTCCTATCTTTTCCGTGTACCGTAAATTGCACCAAATATTATCAATAGACCCACTATGACAATAACTGCTGGCCATATATAGGTCCAAATGTCTTTGAATCCTGTTAATGATGCCAGACCTATTAAAATAAATATAATACCTATAATCAGTGGCCCAATTATATTCCCATGAGGAAGACCAAAACATTCCTGTCTTTGACGATAGTAATGGTCATCATGGTGGCGGTGGTGATGCCTTCCCCCATAATCCGAAGTTTCTTTTAACGATTCTCCACATTTAGAGCAAAACTCTGCGTCATCTGCGTTTTTAGTTCCACATTTATGACAATAAACCATAGAATACCCCCTATATGCATTATAATTTCTTCAATTAATGTCCATTATATTATATTTTGAGTAAATTAACGTTAATATTTTTCCCTACTCCGAATAGATGTAATGAACTATTTTTTGGTCTTATTTTTATTTGTCTCCAAAAAAAATGTAATTTAAATCATATCATTCATTAGGATATTTAACAGAATTCATATCTTCCATAAATTCTATCCCAATACTGGCATGACTATATTTAGCGTGTTTGGCGAGTTTTCTAAACCTTTGAAGACATTCTTCACCTTCATCAGTTATTTCATAATATTTTACTTTCCTTTTTCCTTGGTGTTCCCATGATCCTTTTATTAACCCATTTTTTTCTAGATCATGTAGTACGGGATAAATCTTACTGGCACTGGGCATTTTACTCTCATAAGGAGTAGATTCATGGAGTTTAGTCATTATTTCATACCCATGCAGCCTTTTTTTGCTAATAAGCCATAGAATCATGATGTTACTGAAACTCCTTATTAAACCTCTAATAAGCTTTTTTTCGAATTTAGACAAACTTATACAGATTTCTGTATGTTTTTCCATATGTTTATGTCCTATTTCCGTGTTTACACCACTTTTTAGGCCATATCCATTTGAATCGTCCATCGGCTTACTTCCTTTACTAATTCTATGATATATCAAATTTCGATACTTAGTTATTTGATATATTTGATTTTATATAACTATTTTCGATATATCTAAAATGACACATTTAATTAGGATATTAAAAGCATCATGAAAATAGGATTCAAAGAAAGTTTAATAATCATACTTTGACTTTAAAAATAAATTTGAAAAATTAGTATATATCAAATGCTAAAATGAGGAGTATTCATGAGATAATCCTAATTTTAAGCCTCCTGAATTGTCCATGATTAAAGTAACTATAATTATTCCATTATTGTCCGCTGTTATCTAATAACCACTCTTCATTTAACTCTTTTCTTTTCTTATCTCTTGCACTTTCTAATCCTTTTTGTAATCCAAAGCTTGAATTAAGATGATCTGCCATTAATTCCATTGCTAATTCTTCATCATTAAGTTCTTCATCTGTAGTATATCCAATGATAGCAAATAATGATTCTTGCCATGCTTTATATTCTTCTGTAGTCTCAAGCGCTTTTATTAAATCATTATCAGCACGTTCTATCCCTTTACCTTGATTTTCATTACTCATTTTTTTTCTCCTTTTTTATGTTTCACAATACTCTTTATTTATATCAATGATACTAACAATTATTGATTTATCAATTATTTTTAAGGGATCTATGATTTATCCAATTGAATTAAAAAATTTATTCTAAATTTGAACTTAATTTATTCAATAAAGAGTTAAATTGTTCCAGTTCGCTCTTACTAAAAATAGATTTAATTTCTTGAGCATTCTGGGACATTATTTTTGATGTTTCTTCATATAAATCCTTACCCTTATCTGTTAAATATATTAAAAACTCTCTCCTGTCATGATATGAATTCTTCCTATCAATAAGTTCTTTATACTCAAGTATATTTAAAATTCGTGTAATTGCTGCTCTATCTCTATGTGCTAATTCAGCCAGTTTCTTTTGATTACTTCCTTCAGATTGATATATAATACTTAAAATAATCCATTGATCCAATGAAATATTGTGTTTTTTAAGTTTATTTTGGAGTTTTCTTTTAACCAGGTATCTTAATTTAAAAGATGCCCATTCTATATCATTTTCATCAAAAACAACATATACAGACATTCATCTATTTTTAGCAGTTTGGTCTATATTAATATCAAGTTATAAATCTAATTCCAGATAACTATTGGATATTAAGGAGGGTATCAACTTTGAATACAGCAATTTTAGAAAAGGGACAGCTTAAAAAAGAATTGTTTGCATTTTTAATTATTACTTTTGCAGCGACCATCCTTCTTTCATTTGTTATCTATTTGATTTCAGGCCCTATATCATTTACACCATCTAGATTATGGTATATTTCATTTCAAGCTTGTATGCTAATACCTGCTACTGTTGCTATATTTTGTATGGTTTACTTCAAATCTAAAGCCTTAACCACGGAAACAAAAATTATATTTACTTTCTTCCTGATTTATACTGTTCTATTCATCTTTGAAAGCTATTTTCAGCCAATTACAGGGACTGTGGGCATGCCTATCGTTGCATTACATCCAACTGATATGAATATACCTCTAATTTCAATGATTGTCGCCATTTTGGGAATTTTAACTGTAATTATTCTGAACTTAAAAAAGAAATGGAGAGAAGGTCTGGAACCTTCAAAATTAGTATTTGGAAAAAATTTAAGAAATTACCTGATTATACCTCTGATTCTTTCTCTAATAATCATTCTTAATTATATTCTTAATTATATTTCAGGATTAGGCGTTCCCACAAAAGAATTTAACTTGAACCTGTTCTTTAGCACTTTAATACCCAGTTTAATTTTGTCATTCTTCCTATTATGGCCCAACTATTTTGGAGAAGAATATGGATGGAGAGCGTACCTCCAGGACAGATTATTCCCTCTCTTTGGCAGTTATAAAGGTGTTTTATTACTAGGTATCATATGGGGTCTATGGCATGCTCCACTTATACTGGTTGGATTAAATTTTCCAGGTCAACCAGTACTCGGAATTGGTTTAATGATTGTTTCTACCATTATAATGGGCATTATTTTTAGTTACGCTGTTTTAAAGACTGGAAGCGTTTGGATAGCAGTAATGCTACATATGCTTGTAGATACAATCTTTCCAGTGGGCCAATATTTCATTGCTACATCCATTAATCCCATATTTTCATTTGGAACAGGAATCTATGGTTTTGCGATTATGGCAGTATTTGCACTAATTCTATTAAAGTTTAAAGTCTGGAAAATAAATGAAAATATTACATTAACTGAATAATTACGGGAAAAAAGAAAACTGACTCCATAAAAAACTTATATTTGAAAAAAGATAATATATTATAAATTAAAATAATATGGAGGTGAAATTATGGAAACACAACAAGCGAGTGGTGGTTCGATGATAGCCCTTGCTATTATTATAGGAATCATCATCCTGATATTTCCATTCTTAGTATATTGGCTAGCTTGGTTTTCGGTATTTATGTTGTTCATTGGAGGCGTTGTTGCCTTAATGACAAAGTAATTCCATCAATCTAACCTTGAATACAAAAAAAATCCCTTAAATTTTTTTTGATCATAATCCAAGGATAAATTTATATTTTTTTATTTACCTGCCATCTTTTTGCCTATCTCCCGAGCCTTTTTAATGTCTTCTTTGTCTTTAACAGCTCCAGGCATTTGATTTCCCTTTGAAGAAAGCAAATCAGTGACATTGTAGCCAAGGAAATTGAACATGTTTCTAGTGTAATCAAAATACTCTGTAAACATGTTTTCAGAGTTACCCTGCGAAAACACAAGTGTCATGTCTTTTTTACCGTATTTATCCTCAAAATCAGTTCCAAAAAAGGCGTAAAGTCTGTCTGTAAAGAGTTTTGTTTGGGCTGACATCTGCCACATGTAAACCGGCGATCCTAATATAAATGCATCTACCTCTTTTATTTCACTGTAAATACTCTGCATATCATCATTTGTGGCGCAATCTCCCCCACTACCCTTACAATGTTGACATGCGTTGCATGGCGCTATGTTCATTTTATGTAAATTTAAAATTTTTGTCTCTGCTCAGGCATCACTTGCTCCTTTTAGAGCTTCCTCAACAAGTATTTCAGTGTTACTACCTTTTCTTGGGCTGTAAAAGTCTATGACTTTGACACCCCAAAAAATCGTAGATTTTTTGACGGCTTCCTGTAAATCCTATTACCCTAGGAAACTTTCGAAATCTTTGATTTCGATGCATCGAAACTGGAAGTTTCGAATGCTTTGTTTCCGGGACCTCAAAATCTTCGATTTTAAAGGCTTTCATTTCCTCAACCTCCAAAATTTAATTTGAAATATTGAATTATTTAAAAGATAAACCCTAATTGATCTTTTTTTTAAACCCCTTAATTTTTATCTCAATATATTTATATCTTTATTAAGAGAATCTTATTAATTTATATTGATCCAAAAGATAGATATCATTGGTTTATCTTTATAAATTCCATTCCATTGTCTGTTTGGAACTATTTAAGTAGATTTTGTAACTTTTAAGTGACTAAGTAACCATATGGTAACCTGGTGAGAATATAGGACCAATGAAACGTCTTGTGACAACCTTTGTCCTGTAAGCAAGGCTTTAGTGTTTATAAGTAAAAAATGGAGTGTTGAAATAATCAGAGACATGTTCTTTGGCAAGAAACGCTTCAAAGAATTTAAGGAATGAAACCCTAATTTAAGTAATAAAGTTTTATCAGACTGCCTTAAAAATTTGGAGAACAATGGACTTATTGAAAAGAAAATAATAAATTCTAAACCGATTTCTACTGAATATCATTTAACTGAAAATGGAAAATCATTAAATCGAGTTATATACGAACTTGCAGTTTTTGCTTTAAAAGAAAGTGTCGACGAAGAATATGCCAATGAATCCACTCGTATGCAGATAAAACAAAATTTTAAGGAAACATTACAGATTAATGACTAAAAGGAATGCATAATTAAAGTTATAATTCTTCAAAGGTGCTATTTTGACTCTTAAAAATGATTTAATCTCAAAAATATCTGATAAAAATGTTAATATCCATGAATTCGTTCAAATTGTGATTAATGACGGATCTATACGGGATGAAATAGTAAATCAGATGTTGAATAACAAAAATATAATGGTGTACTATCATTCCTATTATATCATATCTAAAGCCAGTGAATTAAAGCCAGAAATGTTTTATAAATATTGGGATGAGTTTGTTTCACTGTTAAATCATGAAAATTCGTATCATCGAGATTTTGGCCTAACTTTAACTGCCAATTTAACAGAAGTGGATAAAGAAAATAAATTTTCTTCTATATTTGAAGATTATTTTAAATGCATCAACGATTCAAAATTCATGACTGCCAGACATTGCATTCAAAATACAGCAAAGATTCTTGCAAATAAACACGAATTAAAAGATGACGTAATAAATATGCTATTGGATATAGATAATCGATGCAATTTTCCCCAAAAACAAAAAGCTTTATTAAAATCAGATGTTATAGGCGTGTTTGATGAATTTTATGGCAAAATAACCAGTAAAGAAAGAATAAATGAATTCGTGAAAACTGAATTAGATAGTATTAGCCCCAAAACTAAAAAAAGAGCCAGAGAATTTATTTTGAAGTATGAATTTTAAAATTTTTAATGGCTTTTTTAAAAATATGGCAGAGATAGTATGAAAACTTGGAATACCGAAAATTGCACAATCTACCAACTACTAAAAGATAGAAGCAATTCCTTCCTAATTAACCAGGGAAATAATTACATTCTTGTTGATACAGGCCATAAAAACTCATATAAAGGACTAAAAACCAAACTTGACGAACTTTTAGGCGAAAATAAATTATCATGTTTAATATTAACTCATACTCATTTTGACCATGCAGAAAACGCGTCCAGAATAAAAGAAATGTATAAATGCCCAATAATTGCCCATGAAAGCGAAGCAGACTATTTAAAACATGGAAATACTCCTTTACCGAAAGGAACTAACATTCTAACCAGATTTTTAATAAAATCAGTTGTAAAACGTGTGAATCCACAATCTGAATATGAAACTGCTACTCCTGACATTCTTGTATGTGAAAACTATGATTTATGGCCCTTAGGATTTAATGCATACATCATTCACACTCCAGGCCATACAATCGGCTCTATGAGCATTATTATTGATAGTGAAGTAGCTCTTGTGGGAGATACACTGTTCGGAGTGTTTAACTGGTCAACATATCCTCCTTTTGCTGATGATCCTAAAACTATGATTAAAAGCTGGGGAAAACTACTTAGTACTGATTGTAGACTCTTTTTACCAGGTCATGGGAGAAAAATTAGTCGTAGACTGTTGGAAAAACAATATGAGAAACATAAAAGGTAATAATAGAGAACCTAATAAAAAAGATAAATACTATCTTTAAAGGGGTGAAATGATGAAATTTCAAAGAGGAAGTTTATTTAAACCAGAAAAAGAGTATTATAAAATTGCTGGAATTTTATTGTTAATAGGCAGTGTGCAGTTTTTTCTATCAGTTACTCTAGCAGAAGCATTATTTCCAGGTTATAGTGTCAGAAACAACACCTTAAGCCATCTTGGAGGATCAATACCTGTTTTAGAGCCATCTGCAGCCATATTTAACTTCAGTGTTATTTTACTTGGAATTTTAAGTCTGGCAGCCGTTTATCTAATCCTTAAAAGTGGTGGTTGTCGTCTTTTCTCATCATGCCTTGCAATTTCTGCTGTAGGCGCCCTTGGAGTTGGATTATTCCCTGCATATACTGGAAACCCTCACTTATTTTTTGCCTCTTTAGCATTCCTCTTCGGAAGCTTAACAGCCATATTCAGTTACCGGTTGGGCCTTAACATTCCAATAGTTATAGTATCCATGGTAATAGGTTTAGTATCGCTTTTAAGTCTCCTCTCACTCTTCATTTTAGGTCCTGGAACCACTAACCCTCTTATATTATATTTGGGAATTGGAGGTACTGAACGGTTCATTGCCTATCCATCACTCTTTTATCTTGCCGCACTTGGAGGTTACCTTACAAGCAGAGGAGAAGATTGGGTTAGAATTAGGTTCACCGATGGATACTGGTGAAATATTTCAAAATAAAGGAGTGAATTATTAGAATAATTTCTAATTAAATGTGAAATCAAGTGAGATGATAAAATGACTAATACCATTAATAAAAACAATACAAAAACATTTAACAAGCTTAGATGGTCCCTAATAGGAGTTTATTTAATTGTTAACATTCTTTTGATCTTCACTTATAAAAACCCCAATCTGCTGGCAATAGATACTTTCCTGGTGACTGCCCTCCTGTTCATTCTTGCAGTTTTCCATGGAACAGCTCGCTATGGCAAAAAGAATATAATAGTATTCTTCCTTATTACCTGGGCTGTAAGCTTCTCTTTTGAAAACTTGAGCATAGCTACCGGTTTCCCCTTTGGGTTTTACCATTATTCACCCACTTTAGGATTGTTAACAGTTCCACTTATAATTATTTTTGCCTATTTTGCCATAGGATACTTATCCTGGATGTTATCACACGTACTAACTGGCCAATACACGAGGAAACTTGAGGGAAAAGAAATCTTTATAGTGCCATTTATAGCTGCATTTATCATGGTAATGTGGGATTTATCTGTTGATCCAATTTCTTCAACTTTACAGGGCCTATGGATATGGACATATCCTGGAGCTTATTTTGGCGTTCCTATTTCCAATTTTTTCGGCTGGTTTCTGGTGGTATATTTGTTCTTCCAAATATTCGCGTTGTATCTTTCCAAATATGACACTATAAAACCTAAAAAAGCATCTAAACTTTCTAATAAACCTTATTGGGCTGAATCCGCTGCTATATATGGTATCACGGCCCTGGGCACTATACTATCAATTTTTTACCAGTACAATGACATTACTGTGTCCATGGCTTTAATCACGGTTTTCACCATGATATTTGTGGCGATACTCGCCTTTACTAACATTATGAATAATCAAGACTTAAAGTAATAGGGATTAAGAAAAATCTTTAGAAAAAAGTTAAGTTTGGAATGTTATATATGATTATAAGCATTATTAAAGCTTAAATTTAAATAAGAGGTTTATTTTGACTAGAAATTTAATGAATATGTAATAAAAGAAAATAAAAAGAATTAAATAGAGGTTTAAGGAGTATCTGTGCGTTTGAATATAGATGAATCACCAGGAGGAGTTGTGCTATAATTTTGAAGGCCATCTACTTCTAATTGGTGAGCTGAGTCAGCATAGATGTCAGTAAAGTTTAATGGCATATCATAAATCGGATCTATGAAAACATTGCCATTCCAATGCTTTAAATCATTAGGCTGACTATTATGGCCATAAAAGCATTTCAGTGCATTATTTTCAGCAGTTATGCTTATGTTTCCATAGAAATCATTACTATAAACCCCTGTATAATTACCTAGGCCCAGCGGTTCGACAAATGGGGGTACAGGGTCTGGGTACGGTGCTGGTTTCGGGTTTATAAATGGATCAGTGACCTCATCACCTTTTAATAGTAAACCAAGTTTTTGAAGCAAAGCATTATTAAAATTCTGCCCAAGGGGTCCTGCATTAGTTAATGATACTATGCCTATACCTTTTGATGTGAAAACTGTAACTGATGTTTGTGAAGAAATAGTGTCACCAGAATGAGAGATTAATTGATCATTCACAATCCATCCAAAAGCATATTTCAGATTGTCATCATATTCTATTTGCCCAGTACGTGTTTCATCCAGCTCTTTCTTAGATACTATTTGAACTCCATTATACACCCCAGTATCTGCTATTTGAAATTTGAGCCAGTTAGCCATTTGGCTGATTGAACAGCCCAAAACTCCTGCAGGCCCCACCTCATCAATACTTGCAGTATGATATGGTACTAAGGATCCATTTGAAAGATACTTATAAGGTGTAGCATGATCTGGAGAATTAAAGAAATCGTTTACAGTGGTTGTTGATGTGGTCATGCCTAAAGGATTAAGGAGATCCTCTTTAATTAATTCACTCCAGGTTGTTTCGGTTGCTCTGGCAGCGTAATAACCGGCCAAAGCATAAATTATGTTATTATAATTATAAGTGGTGTTAAATGCGGTGTTATTTTTTACATAACGGAGATTATAAAGCATTCTATAATACGAATCATTGAAAATAATCCATTCCATATCCTGGCTGTATGCTGGTTGTCCGCTACGGTGGCACAGACTGTCCCGTATTGTAATTTTACCAGTTACATCTGGATCGTACATCTGGAATTCAGCATCATCCTTAAAATATTTAGATATGGGGTCATCCCAACTCATTAAACCTTTACTTACCAGCTGAGCTATATTTGTAGCGGTGAATGCTTTACTGCATGAACCTATCTCAAACAAAGTATTAGGGCCAACAGGAGCTCCAGAATCAAGGTTTTTCACACCAAGACAATTCATGTAAACTATCTTATCACCCTTTACAATTACTACTGCTGAGCCAGGTATTCCTGTTTCGGGGAAGATTGAGTTCACGTAGGCGTCAAAAAGACTAATTATATGATCCATTGGATCTGGAGTAGGTCCTGGACCTGGTGAAGGACTCACTGGAGATGAAGATTGACTATGACCCCCTGATGAGAAGGGAATGGAGGTTAATAAAGTATTTGAAGGAAAAATAGCATTATTGCCAGGATTATTGTTCCCAGTTTGATTAATACTGTTTAACTGATTATCATTTAAAGTAGTAGGTAAATTAGTAGAGGGATTGTAAAAAGCAAAGACACTAACGACAACAATCCCACAAATTAATAAAATTCCCCCCAATTTACTATTAATCATAGGAACCCCCAATTTTACTATTTCATCATAATGTTTATTACTAACTTAATTAACAAATAAAGTTTTCTTTATTAATTTTAGGCGAAAACTTATTATACACATAAAGTAGAATAATCTTGCCTTAAATCCTTAATTTGATGTGGGCCATTAACAGAATAACTTAAATAATACAAAATGATAGTAGATTACAAAAAATAATTATGTTTATCAATGAAAAATTAAATTCTAAAAAGCCATAAAATTGAAATTATTGAGATTTTAAATTATTTTAAACTAGCTGTGGTTTAATTATGAAAACCCCCAAATGGTACTACGAAGAAAAACAAATAGGTGTAGATTACCTAGATTCAAAAATTGCTGAGAAATATGATGACGAGCATCAAAAGTTCAGAGATTTCAATGCAGAAGCTCAGGATGTTGTTGATAAATTAGAAATCACAGAAGAAGATATTGTGCTTGATTTTGGTTGTGGAACTGGAGGAATTGCTTTAAATCTTGCAAAATATTGTAAAAAAGTTATTTGTGTTGACATATCCCAACAAATGCTTGATATTTTAAAAACTAAAGCAGAAGAACAGAATATTACTAATATTGAAACTCATTGTGCAGGATTTTTAACTTACAAACATGAAGGTGACAAAGTAGATAAAGTAATTTCAAAATTTGCTTTGCACCATCTTCCAGATTTCTGGAAATCTGTAGCACTCCTTCGAATTGCAGATATCTTAAAAACAGGAGGAAAATTTTATCTTTTTGATGTAATATTCACATTCAACCCTGAAGACTATAAAAACAGTTTTAATGAATTTATAGAAACCCTGAGAAATGATGGCGGCGATTCCATGGCAGATGAGACAATGATCCATATAAAAGATGAATTCAGCACCTATGATTGGATTATGGAAGGATTATTTGAAAAAACAGGGTTTTCCATTGATTTAAAAGAAATTGAAGCTGAAAATTGTATAAGTTATATTTGCTCCAAAGTGTAATTTCTCAAGCTTTTTACAAAAGGAATTAGAACTCTGGAAGGCCTTCTAAATTATCAGAAGCCTCGTTTTCGTTGTCTGTACGGATATATTTTTTTCCATCCACAGTAACTACATTGATTTCTGCGCCTTTTTTTAATTTATCGCCGTGTTTTAAAACTGTTATAAATGTTTTACCATTCTCTACTTCTGATATAACCTTAGTTCGAAGCCAGTTTTCGCGCATTGCAAATGAACTACCTGTAAATTTACCTACTTTAACCCATTCAATGTATTTCCCTATACTATTATATTTAACATCTGTAACTCCGTAATCAGCCATATTATCCTCCTTATTAAATTAAAATGTTGAATTAGAATTAAATACAAGTTCTAACTAAATTTAATTTCGTATCAGTTGCAAACTACTATTTAATATTGAAGATCAATGTATAAACAATCTGCGTTATTTCTGTAATAATAATCAAAATAAAAATAGAATTTGAACCAGTTATTTGGCTTTTAATTCTTTTTTTACTGGTAATAACCGTTTTAGCCCTTAATCACAGTATTAAAAATTTTGGTTTCACGCCCGCCTTTATAACGAAAATCACATTTATTTGAACCTTCAGCAAGTGTTTCCCTCCTATGCAAGCCTAAATTCCCTATATCACTCATTAAGATGTCCATGGCGCATAAGTAAGGTGTGAATTCATCTGCGTCATATTTATGGTATAATTTTTTTATGGCGCACTCGGTAAAATCTGTGCCGAAATCAAATTCTTCATTTCCATCTATGAATTCATAAACCCAGTCTCCAGAAAACTTTTTTTCTCTGGAAACTTCGGCTGCATATTTTATATACGGAATAATGTCAGGGTCAGTCATTGGAGGGATTAATTCTGGATGATCCTTAAATATTTTTTCTTGTGCCTTATAAGCTAACTCTCCAATCTCTTTTAATGGCTTATCATGCCTTTTTAACACTTTGTAAAATGCAAGATTCTGTGCACCAGAAACAAGGGTAAATGTTAACGAATTTTCATCCCCACCTATATATGGGATTTTTTCATAAATAGCCTCATATTCCTGCCTAATTTCTCCAATAATCTCTTCTTTGAATTTTTTACCGTATTTTTCTTCTATTAACACGCCGATACACTCACAAAATCCATGAAATTGTGTGAAAAATTCTGATTTTTTGGAATTATAATAATCATTTTGTTTATCTTCGCTCATTAAATACCCCTAAGTTAATATTAGTTTTTGGTTAAAAATATTATGTAACTTTATTTAGAATAGGTTAAACTCTGATTATAATTTTAAGGAGAAAAGATGCCATCTGATACAAAAATTGAAGAGCTAAAAAAAGCTTTTAAGGATAAAAAGTGCATTATAGAAGTGCATTCAAATGTAATGGAAATCAAATTTGAAAAAGAAGAAGATGCAGACTGGTTTGAAGATATTTTCCAATATTATCAAAGTGAATCTGCTGTATGCTGTTTGATGCCCATTAGACCAAAGGGAAAATCCTATTATAAATTTGTGTTCAATGTTAAAGACATAGATAAGTTCATAGAGCTTATAAAAAAAGGCAAATAATGTTTGAAAAAAATAAAGAATTATCTTGATTTATATTTACTGTCAAATCTTCTCCACGATTTAGCTATATATGGTTCACATTTATCCAGTTCGGTTAAAAGACATTTCCGGATAGTTTCACTTTCTATTTTATCTTCTTTATCTAATTTTTTATTGATATTAGCAAATACCTCATCAACTATATCTTTTTTCTCATCTAAACTGTATCCTGCATCAATAGCTGCTTTTTGGAGAGAATTTTTTATTTTATCCTGTTTAAATGGCTCTATTGTACCTTTTCTTTTTACTACCTTGGTCAAATAAATACCTCCATTTAATTATTTTAATATATCTCACCATGCTGCCCATATCATGGCAATAACTGTCACTACAAACCCTAAAGCCAAAATAGGCACTGTTACAAGATCCAATCTCCTAGCTAATGCTTCATCTCCCTTTTTATGATAATATATGGATATGGAAGACTCCACTAAACACATGGCCACTATGAAAAACCCAAGTGCAGCTACATAATGTCCTACAGTTATAACTCCAGTAGGAACCAAATTTGAAATGAAAATCATGTTAGTTATAAGCACGAACATGGAAGCCCCTTCCATGGAAAAACGTCCTTGGAATGACATAATAAAGAGAGATGATAAAGCAGCTAAAACTGCTACAAATATACCGATGAGTGATACAAACAAGACGGAGTTATCTTCCCTCGACAACAGTATTCCTGTTCTTAGCTGGGAGAATGTGCCACTGGAAACAGTAGGATCCCCCATGGTTGAATTGAAATTAAATGGCTTTTCAGTCATATTAAATCCAACAATCCCATATCCTGGAGTGTTAACGTTAGAACCCACAGAAGAACCTTCTTGATCCGGTACAAAAATCATTTTGTCCCTTTGATCTGCAGTATCCTGGATATTTATGGTTAAAAATTGATCATCTACTGGAAATCTGTTCATATCAAATTTTTTGGTGATGGTTGCAGTTACTTTGTATAAAGCATAAGTTTCATCGCCTACAACGCCATTCTTAATGAGTTTAACGTCTTTAGGATCAACAGTTCCATCAATCACCTGGAAACTGTCACCAGGATTTAAATCTCCTTTCCATTTAAACCATATGTAAAAATCAACTGTCCACAAGTTGTCCTTTATAGACAGGGATTTAACTCGATCCACATAGATACCTGAAGTCACCTTAATAGCTGTGGCTGGATCCTGATAATCCTCAACAGTTAATCCACTTTCCACTTTATCTGGATTGATCTGATTGGCAATATTCATTAAATCTTGTTCTGTGTTGTTATAAGTGACCCATATCAACGTACTGCTTACAATGGCTAAAACAAGTATCAATATTATAACCCACAAGCGAACCAAACCAAAACCTTTTATGGAATCTTTAAAATTAGAATAATTATCACTCTTTTTAATGGCGATACCCCCCACAAATGTCCCTATCAAGTCTAATTGCAAATTTGGATTTTGCGTTTATATATTTTTCTATTTTCTATATCCCCTTGTTTATAAAAATCATTTAAAAAAATATGTTTGCAGGCATAAATAAACACTTACCACGATGCAATAAGTCCCTTATGAACTAAAAATCTCTGTATCCACTGTCTTTTTTCTGATCCAACATAGTAATGAAATAAGCAGTAAGATCATAGCTAAAACGAAAAATTATGGCAGACCAAACCATAGAACATAAAAAGAAATCCTGCCAAAAAAACCCCCACAGTAAAACAAGCTACTGCTATTCCATATTATAGCAGCTCCTAAACCCTATGTAAATCGGAAGATATGTATCAATAGCACAACTGCAATATGTACCATAAAACTGAAAATAATTCTTTTTTCTTTTCAAATTTTTAATAATTCATCCCATATCATTTTAAAATCCAAAATATGTCTATTTTAATTATTTTTCAAAATAAAATATTTAAATCCATATTTAAGGCTTTCTTTTTGATGATGATAGTAAATCATAATATTTTCAGTAGCTAAATTAAACAATATAAAATCAATTTGTAGGATCAAATTTAAGGATAAATTAACAAAAAGAAGTGTTTTTTATGTGGAAAACATCTAAATGGATATTTATAATTACAACAGTACCACTTTTAGCTGTTGGAGTAGGAATGATCATTTGCGGGTTTCTAGCATCTCCCGATGCTCTAACTGATGATGGTTACCCCCTTAATACTTTTCTTTACATGATGGGCGGAGCATTCGTGAGTTTTCCTCTTATGGCAACTGTTGGAGTCTATTCATACTACAAAAGAATCAATGATAGGGAAACTAACCTTATGGAAAATGGTTTACAAGGTGAAGCAGAAATCCTTAGCCGTGAACAGACTGGTTTATATATCAATGAGCTTCCTCAGGTTAAATTCCACCTTAAAATAACGTCTCCATATGGAGAAACCTATGAAATGGAGTATAAAGACGTTGTAAGCATGCTTGATATGGGCTCTATTAATGTAGGTGCGAAATTACCTGTTTTTATTGATCCCAATAACAATAAAAACATTTTACTTGTTTACAGCTAAAAACTTTAAGTTTTATCTATAATAAATGGAATTACGTGAGGTGAAACAAATGATGATGGTTTCTATGATAACCCGTAGATTAAAAAAGGGAAAAACCTATGAAGACTTCCGTAAGGCCTGGTACCATACAATTGGTTTTGGAATGGACTCTGATACGCCGCCAAAACCTCCATTAGGGCACCTTTATACAGTTGTAAATGCCTTTGATCCTCAAGAGATAATAGTAATAGGTTTTGGACCCGAAATATCAGAAGAATCTCTTAAGGCCGTTTTAAATATAGATGTCAAGGACAGACTGGATAATCCATTGGATGATGTTATTGAACCTGAAATAGGTCGTTCATTCGGGGTTTTAGTTTCTGAAGACGATTTTTCTCCAGAGGGAGAATTGGAATATCAAAATCCGTCTGTAAGTGGAGTAAAAACTGATATTAAAGAGCTGAAAGGATTACTGAGTTTGGTAAAAACAGAGATTGAAGTGGCTTCTGCCAAAAGAGATCGTGCTAAAAAAAAGCATGTAGAAGATTATTCCATGTGATTTATGTAGATTTTATTCCAAAATTATTTGAAGGTTGAGAATATTAAAAGGAAAATCTTGTTAGTGTTAATTGTTTTAATAATCCTAGCAGTTTTTTTGGGAATAACAGCATTAAACATAAAACAGTCCACATCAGCATCAAAACTGGTACAGCCCTCTGATCTTGTATATATTGGTGCATTTAAATTGCCTGACACTCCTGGAGGCATGGGTTGGGAATGGGCAGGAAATGAAATGAGTGCTATGACCTATTACCCTACTGGTGATTCTAACGGGACTTCAGACGGGTTTCCAGGATCTATTTATGGGACCGGTAATGATCAGCTTAAATATATTTCCGAAATCAGCATTCCTGTCCCTGTAATTTCCCAGAATAAAAATCCAGGTGATCTAAATACAGCAGAAACATTACAAGATTTTAAAAATGTTTTGGGCACTAAGATTGAGGGAATGGAATTACCTAAAGTGGGTTTGGAATATCTTCCAAAACAGGGAAATCAAACATCAGACAAGTTATATTATTGTTTTGGGCAGCACATACAAGATCAAGAGCGAAATCCCAGTCATGGTTGTTTTGAATTGAATCTTTCAAACCCACAATTAGCTGGTGACTGGAAAATAGATAACCAACTTAACTATCTTACAACTTATTACATCTTCTCCATACCAAAGGAATGGGCAGATATCAACACCCCAGGCAAATACATTGTAACCGGCAGGTACAGAGATGGAGGTCAAGGTAGTCAGGGTCCCTGTATATTTGCCTACGGACCCTGGAATGAAGGAAATCCACCTCTTTCAGGAACTGAATTATCAAATATCCCTCTGCTCCAGTATTCTTCCATAACAGATCCAGAAAACCATGTAATGGACAATTATAAGCATTCAGATGAATGGAACGGAGGTGCCTGGCTAAATTCCCGTGATAAATCCGCTGTAATATTTGTAGGTACAAAGGGAATAGGAAATACGTGGTATGGTTTCTCTGATGGCACTGTATGGCCAACAAGTGGTGAAGGTCCATTTCCACCGGTACCTGTAATATCTCCCACTTTTTACGGAGAAGATTTAAGAGGTTGGTGGAGTGATAGTTTCCAGGCACAAATACTCTTCTATGACCCTGCAGATCTAGCTGAAGTTGCTAAGGGAACTATGCAACCATATGACCCCCAACCCTATGCAAAACTAAATATTGACCAATATCTATTCAACATAAAATCCTCCAAACAAAAAGATCGTGTGGGTGCAGTAGCTTTTGACCGTGGACGAGGTATTCTATACGTTTTAGAACCATTAGTTGATGGTGATAAACCCATTATTCACGTTTGGCAGATCAAAGATTCAAAAACAGACCCTGCAAATAAGAAATAGTAATAAAAAAATATTTTTTAAGAGTTAATCATTCTGATGCCGGGTTTATACCTTTAAAAGTGAAATACCATAATATTCCTAAGAATATACTTATAAAAAAGTTTCTAAATTTTATTTCTGTTTTAAAACATAAAACACGTATTTTAGCATTTACTTATTACTTGATTTTTTTGATAATTTGGAGCTTAAAGATAGGAATAAGTCAAAAATAGGCATTATTACTGTTCCTGCGATCTTTACCTTATATTTAAAGCCTCTTCCTCCCAGTTCTTTTGAAACATCACCTAACAATTCAGGAATATCCAATTTTTGAGGGCATGCCTTTACACATTTTCCGCAGCCATTACAAAGCCCTGCATGAGATTCAGCTCCACTCATAATTCCTCCAAGGCGCGTCAGGTAAGTGAAGGACTGTCCTTCATCAAACAAGTATTTGTGGTTATAAAGTTCAAAACAAGAAGGAATGTCCACCCCAAAAGGACAGGGCATACAATAACCACAGGTAGTGCAATCTATTTTCATACTGCTTCTATAAACATCTTTAACCTCTTCGTAAAGTTTTAGCTCGCCTTCAGTTAGAGAACCCTGCAGAGCTTCTTCTGCAACCTTAATATTTTCCTTAATTTGATCCAATTCACCCATTCCAGAAACAACACATGTAACTTCAGGGTGGTTTAAAACCCATCTTAAAGCCCAGTCAGCAGGGCTTCTTTTAATATCAGATTTATCCCATATTTGAATTGTTGCTTCCGGTACTTCCCCAGCAAGAAGCCCTCCTTTTAAAGGTTCCATAATGAAAACAGCGACTCCTTTAGATGCTGCATATTTAACTCCCTCTGTACCTGCCTGATTTTTTTCATCTAAATAATTGTACTGGATTAAACACATATCCCAATCATATGCATCTACAATTCCTTTAAAAGCATCTCCATTGTCATGGAAGGAGAAACCTATATTTTTTATTTTGCCTTTTGATCTAGCATCTTCTAAAAATTCCAAAACTCCTAGTTTTTTAAGCCTTTCAAAACTTCCTTTACCCAGAGCATGAATGAGATAATATTCAATGCAATCTGTCTGAAGCTTTTCAAGCTGAGTATTTAGATATTTTTCCATATCTTCGTATTTTTTAACTGACCATGATGGCATTTTAGTGCAGAGCTTTACTTTCTCTCTGTATCCATCTTTTAGTATTTCTCCTAAAAATGATTCGCTTGATCCGCCATGATAAGGAAACGCCGTGTCAATAAAGTTCACTCCATTATCTATTGCGTAATAAATCTGTTCCTTGGCACTTTCTTTGTCAATTCTGCCGTTTTTTGTCGGCATTCTCATTGCGCCGAATCCAAGTGCAGATATTTCATCGTTATTTTTTTTAATTCTCCTTATTTGCATTTTATCAGCCTATTTATCTCCTTTATTTATTTTATTTGCTTTTCTTCCCATTATCATTCCATTAATTGCCAAGTAAAATTTGAATAATGGAGGCACGACTTTTGTTAAAATGCCTTCCATATCTCCTGATACATCTTCTAAAAGATCCATGATAGGTAAATCCTGAGGACAGTGCTTTTCACATTTTCCGCATTTTATGCATTTGGATGCGTAAGCACCTTCATGGAAAACTCCAAGACCCAGTGCATATTGCAATTGGTTCTGTCTTTTATTTCCAAAAATGTGTGTGCTATCATAGAATTCAAAACATCTGGCTATATCTACTCCTGCAGGGCAGGGCATACAATACTGACATCCAGTACATCCTATTTTCATCAAATCCCTGTATTTATCTCTAACTTTTTCTACTAACTCCAATTCTTCTGATTTTAAGGAATTAGGTAATGATTCCTCTGCAATTCGAAGATTCTCTTCTATATGTTCTTCTTCATTCATCCCTGAAAGTACACATGTAACTTCTGGATGATTTAATATCCATCTTAAGGCCCATTCTGCAGGTGTTCTTTTAATTTCCGCCTGATTCCATATATCTTCCACTTCAGAGGGTATATTTTTTGTCAAATTGCCCCCTCTAAATGGTTCCATAATTATTATTCCCAATCCTTTCTCTGCTGCATATTCTAAACCTTCAGTCCCTGCTTGATTCTCTTCATCCAGATAATTATACTGAATCATGCAAAAATCCCAATCGTAAGCATCCACAATTTCCTTAAAAAGTTCTTTATCGCCATGAAATGAAAATCCTGCATTAATTATTTTCCCCGATGTTTTTAATTTATCCAGAAATTCCAGTGCCTCCAACTTCAGCATTTTTTCCCAGCTGGGATGATTAAGGCCATGTAACATGTAGTAATCAAAATAGTGAGTATTAAAATTTTCCAGCTGGACTTTAAAAATATTTTCCATGTCTTCTGCCTTATTTACATTCCACGGTGGAAGTTTCGTTGCAATTTTAACCTTTTCTCGGTATCCCTCGCCAAGAGCCCTACCCACCAATGGTTCATTCATGTAAGCTATGGCAGTATCGATGTAGTTAACACCATGATCTATAGCATATCTAATCTGTTCTGTAGCCCGCTTTTCATCTGCTCTACCATTCTTTGTTGGTAATCTCATTGCACCAAACCCAAGTGCTGATATTTCATCCCCTGTTTTTTTTATGATTCTTTTTTGCAATTAAACACCTCATTCTTCTTGATTGACTTGTCAGTCGAATAATTTTATAAAAATAAATTTTATCTAATCTTATCGGGAGATTCCATCCCAAAACAGATCAAATGCCATATCTTTAATCTCAGAGTTCCTTTTATCAGGATACTTTTCAAAATAACTAACTGAAGTCACCACATTACCCCATAAGTAATCCATAATCAATTCATATGGCACATCTTTGATTTTTTGTTTTTCTAAACCCACAATATAAGCCTCTATTAACCTTTCATATCGGGTTTCAATCTCTTTTTTAGTTAAAGAAGTGATATAAGGGGAACAATGGAAGCTAAGTATAAACTGAAACATTTCAGAATTATTAAATCCAAAATCAACCATTGCCGTCCACAGAGATTTTATATTTTCCTTAAATGATTTTTCAATGTTGTAATGGTCATCGATTTCATTGAGCATGGATTTTTTGGAATATAAATACAAACGATTGATTAATTCTTCTTTGCTTTTAAAATAATGGAATAATGTTCCTGTGGCTACTCCTGCAGTTTTTGCAATTTCTGCAGTGGAAGTTCCATGAAATCCATTTTCAACAAAAAGTTTCAATGCTGCACCAAGTATCTTTTTTTCTTTTTCCTTCAAAGATTAACCCCATAATTTTTAATTCAGTGATAAGAATATATATTTATAGACTGATTAGTCAATTTAATATTTAAAGTTTACGATTATAATTCTAAATCATTTCATTTTAATTACATCATATCTTCAATACTTTGGTTTTCAGGGTCAAAATTAATGAATTTACGCACTGAAGGCATGAAAAACAGGCTGATAAAAACCAGCACCCCCAATAGGAAACATACCATAAAGATTGCCCGTATAGGGAAAAATTGGGCTAAAACCCCTCCAATTATCATTGCAAGAGGTATAAGTGCAATTATTAACGTATTCACCAGTGCCATCACTTTACCCATCATATTGTCCGGTACTATAGACTGGATTGATGATATAACAAAAACATTGACTACAGATCCTGAAATACCTGCAATAAACAACATAATTACCATTAAATAAAATTCTGTGATTAATGCAAATGCTACAAGACATAAGTTAGATATTGTGACCGATACAAACATCACCACTGCTTTTTTAGGAGAGGGCACATTTATAATTGATAGGAAAATCATACCCAGAAATATTCCTACAGTAAAACTAGCAATTGTAACACCATATTTAGCCGCTCCAAGTCCTGGAGTGAACTGGAAGAGAGGAATAAGCAGCACTATTGCAATGTGAGCAAGGAAACTGGAAATTGAGAAGATGAGCAAAATATAGAAAAGCCCCTTCAAATTGTAGATAAATGAAAATGACTCCCTGATATCACTTTTAAAATCATCCAATGTAATTTTAGATTCTCTACTTTTAGGGATTTGAGCAAAGCTTATGGAAGCTCCAGATACAATAAAAGATATTCCATTAACTAAAAACATCAATGGAGCACCAATAAGCGCAAAAAGGATCCCTCCAATGGAATTTCCTAGAATATCGGCTCCAGTGTATGCCATGCCAAAAAGTGAATTTGCATTAGTTAATTTATCTTTAGGAACCATTTGAGGTATCACTGAAGTTGCAGCAGGGCTGAAAAAGGCACCGCAAATTCCTAGAATGATCCCTGCTAGAAAAACCATCCATATCTCTAATAAGCCCATAAATGCAACTGCAGCCACTAAAATAATGGTAATTCCTCTGATCGCGTCCATTACTATCATTAATTTTTTCCTGTTGTATCGATCTACCACCACCCCTGCAAATGGCGATAATAAAACTGCAGGAAGAAGAGATGTTGCCATTAAGGTTCCCATAAGAGCCGGAGAACCTGTTAAAGCCAAAACCCAGAATCCAAGCGCTATTTCATAAATCATATCTCCCATTACAGAGACGAACTGTCCTTGTAGAAGTAAAAATAAGCTTAATGATAAAAAACCTTTCTTCTCAGGCAATGAATCTTTTCGTTCTTTTTTATTAGCTGGTTTTATTGTTTTTTCACTTTCCATACTTTTCACCAATTAATACTACGCATATCAAACTATTTGTATCTCAAACTATTTGGGAACTATAATATATACTTATCGGAATATTTATATCAAAAAAATAATAGAATACTAAATATGGATGAAGAAGATATACGGGTAATTATGGGCCTTTTCGATGGAATAGGAGATAAACTTATAAAACAGAGCAAAATAACCCTGAAAATCTATCAAAAATTAACCATAGCCGAAGCTAATGCAATTTATGCAATAGGTATTGAAGAACCCAAAACAATGAAACAACTCGCAGAAACATTGGATGTTGCAGTAAGTACACCCACAAGAACTGTAGATAGATTGGTAGAAAAAGGATATGCAAATCGGACAGTTGGAACAAAAGACCGAAGACAGGTTTTAATTGAATTAACTCCCAAAGGAAAAAAATTATTCGTAGAAATGGATGAAGAAGGGCTGGAAATAATCAAGAAAATGTTAATAAACCTTCAAGATGAGGAAATAGAAGCTTTTAAAAACATATTGCTTAAAGTACGTGATAGTATGGAGTGAAATATAGTTATAATCAACAATTATTTAAGAAGTATTGGGAAAAATTTGGGCATACCTATTTAATATGGTTTAAACAAAATATAAACAGTTAATAAATAGACAATTGTCTTTCAAAGATGATAAATATTTAATCAAATATTGAATTACTATAACATAGGAGTGAAATTGTGCATAATCTAGAAAAATTAAGTTCATTTAAGGAGTACATTCCTTTAACAAGGAAATCTAATGATCGTAACATTGGACTCTTAGTAGATGGACCTAATATGCTTCGGGCAGAGTTCAATCTTGATCTGGAGATGATAAAAGAAATAATAACAGAAAGTGGAGATATAAAGGTTGCAAAAGTCCTTTTAAACCAGTACGCCTCAGATAAACTTATAGAGGCTGTTGTAAATCAGGGTTTTACCCCAATAATAGTTGCTGGAGATGTTGATGTCCAGCTGGCTGTAGAAGCATTTGAACTTATTCATAATCCTAATATTGATGTTATTGCACTTATGACACGTAATGCTGATTTTTTACCTTTAATAAATATTGCTAAAGAAAAAGGAAAAGAAACAATTGTAATTGGGGCCGAACCCGGGTTCAGTATAGCATTAAAGAACTCTGCAGACAGCGCTATTGTCTTAAATACTGATGCATCCCCTGGAACAGCTTAATTCTTTAATTATCTTTTAATAGCTCCTTATTTTTCTTAAATTTTTATTACAAATATATTAAGTAATATACCTTATTTCTAAAAAATAAGTACTAAATGACTTTTTTAACCATTTATTTTAATTTTAGCATATTAAATCAAATAATATACAATTTATAACTATAAAATTCCCCTTTACATATACATACCCTCCAAATTGATATTAAACTTGCATAGATAAAAATAAATTTATTAACTATTTAAAATAACAATTATTCACAAAATGTTAATTAAATGGAGGAATAAAAAAATGAAGGAACAAGTTGGAGAAGTAAAAAATCAAGTGCTAACAACCATAGCAACATTGATGACAACTGCATTTGGGTTAATTGCAGCATTAGCATGGAATGACGCGATAAAAGCAATTATTATTGCATATGTAGGTAAGGGAAACGATATAACTGGTTTACTGATTTATGCAGTACTAATTACTATAATTGCAGTTATTGCAACAATATTAATTGGTAGAGCAATAGCTAAACCTGCAGTTCAAGAAGTTAGAATCGTGGAATAAATTATTTTTCCATATTTTTTCTTTTTTTATTAATATTCTTTATTGCATTAAATTTTGAAATAACACCTTATTTCAGTGGATATGACTATTTTTTACCTATTAAAATATTATAATGCTTAGAAAATAGAATACTACAAATTAAATGAGTTTAATAGGATTACCAATATAAATATCTAAGGAGATAAAATTGAACTGTTAGACAGTATTCTTGGACCAAGTATTAATAATTTAAAGATTGAAGGAAATATGGATGAACTTTTAAGATTATTAGAAGCAGTTAAAAGTAGATTAGCAGTTATTGAAGCTTTAGGATGGATAGGTGACTCAAGAGCAGTTGAACCCTTAATAAAAGAGTTAAAAACAGGTACATATTCAGCAAGATATGTTACTATAGCTTAGGGGAAATCAAAGATGAAAGAGCTGTTGAACCCCTGATATGTGCTTTAAGCGAAGATGGATATATACGTGACGAAGCTGCGAAAGCCCTAGGGAAAATAAAAGATCCACATGCGGTTGAACCGCTGCAAAGAGCTGTAAAAGACAGCCATATAGAGGTTCAAATGAACGCCAGAAGAGCTTTAATGCAGATAATGCCAAAAATTGATTTATATTTTATTTTTTTTATTTACTAAATAGCATATTATGACTTTTGGGGATTTTATTAACCTTTAATCAATTTAATGTTAAAAAATTCCATGAATCCTACTAAAAACCTTAATAAACAACTATTAAATTAAAAAGTGTCAGTTATGAAGTTATAATAAAATAATTCATCTTAATATAATATACTATAAATTAAAGAACAATGAATTGATTTTATAGACAAAATTTAATGTGTGATATTAATGGGATTTCTAGATAAAATCTTTGGACCAAATGTAGATGAACTAAAGATAAATAGGGACATTAACGGATTATTAAAAACACTCAAAAATGGAAATAAATTTGTGGGTGCGCAAGCAGCTAATGCTTTAGGAGTAATAGGAGATCCCAACACAGTTGGACCTCTAATAAAAGCATTAGAAAATGAAAACTCAGAGATCCGCAAATGTGCTGCTAAATCTCTAGGGAAAATTGGCGACTCTAAATCTGTTGGACCTCTAATAATTGCCTTAAAAGATAAAAAATATTATGTTCGCGAAAATGCAGCAGAAGCACTCGGATTAATAGGCGATCCTGAAGCTGTTGAGCCCCTAATAACTGCTTTAAAAGATAAAAAATATCCAGTTCGCGAAAATGCAACAGATGCTCTTGGCTTAATAGGCGATTCTCGCGCTATCGGGCCGCTGCAAGAAGCATTAGATGATAAACATTGGGATGTCAGAAAAAAAGCTGATGATGCCATAATACGGATGAATAGAGATGTTGATGAGTGGATAAAATTATTAAATGACATGAGTGCACATACAAAAGAAGAAGCAGCTAAGTCCTTGGGAAGAAGTGGAGATCCAAAAGCAGTTGAACCCTTAATAAAAGCTTTAAAAGAAAATAAATATGACGTAATAGCTTATGATTTCCGTGTGAAAGCTGCAGAAGCCCTAGGATGGATGGGGGATCCTCGTGCCATTGAACCTTTAATTAACGTACTAAAAAAAGGAACCCCCGCTCTTCGAGAAAATGCCGCAGAAGCTTTAGGTCGAATTGGTGATCCTCGCGCTATCGGGCCGCTGCAAGAAGCATTAGATGATATAAGTTGGGATGTTCGAATGAAAGCTGAAAATGCACTTATAAAAATTGAATATAAACTTACTAATGAAAATAGCTTTTAAAACATTTCTCATACCATTTATTATCGATTTTTAGTTTAAATAAACAATTATTCTAATGAGTAGTTTTCATACGCTCTTACATAAACATTGTATTCCCCTATGATCATAATTTAAACAGCGGCAGTTTGCATCATCTGAAAAGGTGCTAAAATTGTCTTTGGAGTGATTATAATGGAAATAACAATTAAAAATATAAAAAAAACCCAAGTAGCCTATGTTTCAGTAAAAGGCCCTTATGATAAAATTCCCGAAGTTTTAGGAGAAGTTGTAAGCTACGTGATGGAAGAAAACCTTCAGATTATTGAACCTCCATATGGAATATATTTCAACAGCCCCATGGAAGTATCACCAGAAAATCTGAAATACGAAATGGGAATAGCATTCATTGGTGAAGCGCCGGGAAATGGCAGAGTAAATATTAAAAATATCCCTGACCATCAAGCAGTTTCTACTGTTTATAAAGGACCCTACGGCGAAGCAGCACAAATTTATCAGACCATAATAGAATACGCCATGGAAAATAATTACCAAATAGCAGGTCCAGTTAAAGAAATCTATTTGAATGATCCAATGGAAGTAACTGAAAATGAATTATTAACTGAAGTACAGTTTCCAGTTGTTAAAAAGAGTTAATACAAAATATTATCCATATTTTTCCTTTTCATAATTTAAAAAGAAAAAAAATAATTAGTTCTAATGATAATATCCTAATGGAGGAAAAATTATGGAAGTAGATGAAAAAAGGATGGACGACACACAGGTAGCATTCATAAGATATAGAGGCCCTTATGATAAAATTCCGGAGCTTATAGAAGAAGTAGTTGGATGGGTAATGAACAAAGGGCTTAATATGACTGGAATGATTTATGGGGCTTATTTCAACCGTCCAGATGATGTACCCCCTGAAGAGCTGTTCTATGAAATAGGTGCTTCATTTGAAGGCACTGCCACAGACGAGGGAAATGTGCAGGTTAAAATAATTCCAGAGCATACAGTAGTTGCAACAATGCATAAAGGTCCATATGACCAGGTAGGCCCTGTAATTGACGGTTTAGCCAAATACTCTATTGAAAATGGTTATGATATAATAGGACCTATGACAGAAGTTTACTTAAACAATCCAAACGAAGTAAGTCCTGAAGAGTTACTCACCGAAGTAGAATTCCCCGTAATTAAAATCAATAGATAATTGAACGCGACCAATACTATAAAAACATGGAAATCAGTTGAAATCGGTAAATATATGTTTAAAAATTAGATATATACTTAAATGGTTTGATTGATATGAAAAACAAAAATTTAGTTTTGATTGGGTTTATAATTGCAATTATGGCACTTGTAGTTTTTGGATCTGGATGCACAAAAGAAGAAAATCAAACGGGATCTAATAACATAACCGCTGGTTCTTCCCCTCCGTCCAGTCCTGTTCGTTTAATTTTTATTCATCATTCTGTGGGTGAAAACTGGCTTTCAGATGATAATGGGAAATTAGGAATCGCGCTTCGAGATAATAATTATTTTGTAAGCGACACTAATTATGGCTGGGGCCCTGATGGTATTGGCGATAGAACAGATATTGGAAATTGGTGGAGTTGGTTTAGAGGACCTGAAAGCAGTAAATACTTAAATGCACTGCACACTGAAAGCACCCAAAACTGTGCATATTCACGTATGGCTAATAATCCTGGAGGAGAAAATACAATCGTTGTTTTCAAATCATGCTTTCCTAATTCTGCTTTGAAAGGAAATCCAAATGATCCAATACCTTCAATTGATCAAAACCCCCTAAAAGAACAAGATAGCGGATCAGAATTCCATACAGTAGCTAATGCTAAAGGAATATACATAGACCTCCTTGAATACTTTAAAACAAGGCCGGACAAGTTATTTATAATTATTACTCCACCACCAGTTACTGATCCAACTTATGCAAATAATGCTAATGCTTTTAGCTCATGGTTGACCAATGATTGGCTTAAAGGTTATCCCCTCAAAAATGTGGCTGTTTTTAATTTCCATAGTGTTTTAACCAATGGTGGAACTGTACTTGCCTATCCAACCGAAGATGACCATCCAAATTCTGAAGGTAATCAAAAAGCAACACAAGAGTTCATAACATTCCTAAACAGCGCATATAATAGCTGGAAACAAGGCCAATAAGATTTAATAAAATTAAACGCATGATCACGTCAAATAATGGAGATATAGATGATTGTAGTTACTGGAGCAACTGGACACGTTGGAAATGTACTTGTGCGCAAATTAGTGGAAAATGAAGAGGAAATAAGAGCTTTCATACTTCAATCCGAGGATTTAAAGCCCATAGAAGGATTAGATATTGAAATAGTGGAGGGAGATGTTAGGGATATTGATTCTCTGGTCAATGCTTTTCAGGGAGCTGAAATTGTATACCATCTTGCAGGAATTATTTCCATTATGCCTGATAAGGATGGATTTTTGTACCAAGTTAACGTTGAAGGGACTCGCAATGTGGTGAACGCCTGCCTTAAAACTGGTGTTAAACGTCTAATTTATATCAGTTCTGTTCATGCTTTAAAGGAACCTCCTAAAGGAATAATTATCGATGAAAATTGTGGATTTGATCCACAATATTCAAGGGGAGGTTATGACGAAACAAAAGCTACAGCCTCTTTAGAAGTGCTTAAAGGCATAGATCGAGGTCTTGAAGCCGTGATAATATGTCCCAGCGGAATAATAGGCCCATATGACTACAATATTTCACAGATGGGTACTTTATTCATTAACTATATAAATGGAGACATAAAAGCGTATTTAGATGGAGCATATGATTTTGTAGACGTTAGAGATGTTGCTGAAGGCATAATCCTCGCCTCTAAACATGGGAAAAGTGGTGAAACTTATATTTTGTCGGGAGAAAAGATAGAAGTTCCTGAATTAATGAATTATCTTGAAAAAATAACTGGAGTTAAAGCCCCATCATTTAAAGCGCCACTTTGGTTATTAAAAATATTTTCTAAGTTTACTCCTATTTACTATAAATTTATAAAAGATAAACCTCTTTTTACAGGTTATTCAATTGAAGTATTAAATAGTAATTGTGATATAAGCTCAAAAAAAGCCCAAAATGAACTTGGATTCTCATCTCGCCCTATAACAGAATCAATCAAGGACTCTATTGAATGGTTTAAAGAAAATAAGTATGTTTAATAATATATTTACTCGGAGGTTGTTTTATTGGTTGATATATCTATTAAAGAACTAGATTATGAAAGTATTCCTTATAATTTGTTACTTTTAGCTGATGATTCTAAAGACGCTATTGAAGATTATATTAGTAGAGGGAGATGTTATGGAGCATATATTAATCAAAATATTGTTGGAATTTATGTTCTTTTAAAAACAAGATCTTTTACAATAGAAATTGTAAATATTGCTGTTAAAAAAGAGTACCAGAATCAAGGAATTGGAAAGAAAATGGTTTTAGATGCCATAAATAGGGCTAAATTAGAAAATTTTAAGGTATTAGAGGTTGGAACAGGTAACTGTGGCATATGTCAACTAGCTTTATACCAAAAATGTGGTTTTAGAATTACACATGTTGATCGCGATTTTTTTAACAAGCATTATGAAGAAAAAATAATCGAAAATGGAATTGAATGTGTAGATATGATAAGATTAAGCATTGATTTATAAATAACTTTATTTAAGCGATTCCTTGAAATTTTTAAAATTACAAAAAAGTAAGTATATGAAATAAAGTTATTCCATGTACTTATCCACAATTTCTTTAAATGAATTTGCAATATAATTTACTTGTTCTTCACTGAAGCCATAGACGCTGCATTTAAACCATTTGGTTTGCCCACGTTTGATTCCTACTATATTTCTCTTTTTTAGTTCTTCGTATAGGAAAAATCCTCTTCTTGTATGGTTTTCAGCGATTTTGTCAAATATTGGAGTTTCAAATCGGGTGAGATCATGTTCTTTTGGTCTTTTTCCCACTTGTTTTACTCCTTCAATTTCTTCCATTTGCCTTACAAAATTTATTGTTTTTCGGACTTCTTCGTCCCAATGCTTGACCCTATCTTTAACATGAGGAAGTGATGCCATTAAAGTTGCTATTGGTGCGCCTCTACTTGTACATCCAAGCATTTCAACTTCTTTAACTCCATGCCTTTTAGAATGTCTCAGAATCGTATCAACATATTCTTCCTTCATTCCCAGAACTCCGATTGGTCCTGAAGCTGCCAAACTTTTATGACCACTTCCAACTACAAAATCCATATTTAATTCTTTTGCATCAATTGGAAGCCTTCCCATAGAGTATGCGCAATTTAAAATTATTGGTATTCCTGCTTTATGTGCTATTTCTCCGATTTTCTTTGCATCTGTAAGATTACCATAATTACCATCAACATGAGTAAGTAAAGCCAATTTCAAATCTATTTTATTGTCAATAGCATTTTCTAAAGTTTCTTTATAACTTTCAGGAGTTATTGCATATTCCGGATGCTCATTATTTGGAACTTCAATCATTTTAATCCCATTTCGTTCTGCTGCGAGGTGGGTGGTGTAATGAGCATTTCCATCCACAATTATTGTATCTCCTGGTTCACATAAAGCATGCATTACAGCGAATTTACTTTCTCTTGCCCCATGCGTGGTTCTTACTTCATCAACATTGATAAATTGTGCCAAATCCTCTAAAAACCCTGTAATTGAAGGAGTAGGTATTTGGTCAAGTCTTCCTGCACAGTAATCACATACACTGTAACCATCTGCATACTCTAATAAAGCCTTCTTTGCTTCTTGTGGCAACATTCCACCGCGTTGAAGCGGATTCAGATTCAAATTATCTCTTTCTGTGTTTCTTGTAAGTCCATAATCCTGGCATTCCATGTAATTCACCAAATTAAGTTTTAAATTTATTAAATTAAGCAATTATTCATTTTTGCATGTCTTCATAAGCAGATAATGCTGCTACTGCACCTTCACCACAAGCAACGATCCACTGATTAACTCCGCCAGCAATATCTCCTGCAGCATATATCCGTGGCATATTAGTTCTTTGACTTTTATCTGTAACAATATAACCACTTCTACCAATTTCAACTCCAATATCTGTAGCTAAACTATTAAATGGTACTTCTCCAACTGCTATAAAAATTCCGTCTATATCATATTCATTTTTCTTATCAATCTTTTTATTATGGAGTACCACGCTTTTTACAAGCATATCTCCCTTTATTTCATCTAATTCTGTATCCCAGATTATTGGAATATTTTTTTCTTCTAATTTTTCCTGTAGATATTTTTCTGCACGGAGCTCATCTCTTCTGTGGACAATTGCAACATAAGAACCAATTACATCAAGGAATAAAGCACCTTGAGCAGCTGCATTTCCTCCACCTACAACTAAAATTCGTTTGCCTGTAAATAATGGCCCGTCGCAAACAGCGCAGTAAAATACACCTTTTCCAAGAAATTCTGATTCTCCCTTTACTCCTAACTTTCTATGAGTGGTTCCAGTACATAATATAACTGATTTAGCTTTATAATCCTTTTTTGAGGTTGATACTTTTATTTCATCCTCATTTTTAATATTTATTTTTTGGACTTCCTCTATTTCATTAATTTGGGCATATTTTAGTGTCTGTTTTTTAGTGTATTCAATTAATTGCCTACCTGGAATTAATTCATAGCCCGGATAGTTCTCCATATTAGGAACCATAAGTGCAGCCCCTCCAATGACTGCTTTATCAAGAATTAATGTTTTTAATCCCTGTCTTCCTGCATAAATTCCTGCTGTTAATCCTGCAGGTCCTGATCCTACAATGATTACATCATATTCATCCATTTTATCACCAGAACATCCGTTACTAAGTTATAAACTTTTAAATATCCAAATAAGTTCTATTTTCTATTTAAGTATGATCTAAATTTTTGATTAGCTTAGTATATTCTGTATTTTATCCTTCAAAAGTTTATTTACAAGCTGACCATCAGCTTTTCCCTTAAGTTTTTTCATGGCCATTCCCATAATAGGGCCCATTGCCGCCATTCCACGTTCTTCAACCATTTTTTTATTGGAAGAAACAATTTCACTTATTATCTCTTCAACATCTTCTCCTGACAACATTATTAAATTAAGAGATTTTGCAGCGTTTTCAGGAGAATTACCTTCTTTACATACATTTGATAATATATTAGAGATGGCATCTTTTGATATTTTACCATCGCTTAGAAGTTTAAATGTTTCAAGCAGAACTGCATCATCCAATTCATTTATATCACATTCATCTCTTTTTAGTTCCTTTAAAGTATATGCAAGTATGGATGCAATTGTTGTAGAGTCCACAGAAGATTCTTTTTTAATTAATTCAAAGCTTTCGACTTTATCTGTCCTTACAAGCTGTTTTGCAAGGTCTTCACTTAATTTATATTGTTTCATTATTCTTTCTTTCTTTTCTTCTGGAAGTTCAGGTAAATTGGATTTAATTTCTTCAAGTAGTTCCTTTGAGACATTTATTGCTGGAATATCTGTTTCAACGTACATTCTACTCGCTGTAGGAAGAGGTCTTAAGTATTCTGTGTTTCCCTCAGGCGTTACTTTCCGTGTTTCTTCAGGTACTCCTTCTAATGCCATTTTAGCTCTTCTTTGAACTTCTTGCAAGGCATTTATTACTTTTTCTTTATTATCTGCAACTAAAATGAATGCATCATCCTCTTCAAGTTCTAAAAATTCATTTAAAGCCGTAACTTCCTCTTCAGCTATTCCATAGGCAGGAAGTTCATCTGTATGGAAAAGACCAGAAACTCCCATTTTTTTAGCATATCCTGCTAATTCTGTTCCAAATCTTCGTCCTGACTGAATTTCCATTCCAATTAATCCTTTAAAGCCTTTAAGTTTAATTGCATGAACACTTTCAGCTTTAGTTATTATATTAGATTTTGTTTCCTTTAAAACATCAGCAACGTCATATAACTCCTCAACAACTGATGCATTTCTTTTGATTAATTCGTCTCTTATTTTTAAAAGATTTATTTGCCTGATAACTTCATTTTCAACCATTTTTGGCATTAAATCAAGGTCTTGAACACCTTTTATCTCAACTCTAGCCCCATCCCTAATTGATATATTTAAATCCTGGCGTATTGTTCCTAATCCTCTTTTAACTTTAGTACTTCTAAGTATTTGTCCAATCTGGTATGCAACATCCCTCACTTGTTCAGGGTGTTTCATGGAAGGATCTGTGGTTATTTCTACAAGTGGAATTCCCAGTCTATCTAATCTGAATGTAACTTTGCCTTTCTCGTGGCCTATTCTTCTTGCAGCGTCTTCTTCAAGACATAAATTTTCAATTATGACCTTTCCATATTCTGTTTGAAGATATCCTTCTGTTGCAACCAGTCCTGTCCTTTGGAAGCCCCCAGTATTACTCCCATCTATCACCTGTTTTCTCATTAAATGGAATTCATCTACCGCATGCATATTTAAGAGTGTTGCCAGTATTAAGGATAATTCAAGTGCTTCCATGTTTAATGGATGTGGAGGTTCTTCATCTGCCTCAACAAGACATGTTTCATTGTTATATGCTTCATAAATAAAGCCTAACTTTCTTTTTGCTTCTTCAAAAGCAGCTCTATCTATCTTTCCAAGCTCACTTTGTGTGGGCCTTAAATTTCTTAAAATCTTAAATTCGGGTTTTTTATCTGTAAGGTTACATTCACATGCACAAAACAGTTTTTCATCAGTATTAAGCTGTTGATGTACTTCAAGCCCCATTTTAAGTCCAATTTTTTCATAATCAAGCATTAAATCACCGTGAATCGTATTATATTAAAAAATGTTTTAAAGAAAGTTTATCTTGAAGTTCCCCTGCAATACTTGTCTGCATGATGTTTCTAACTTCATTTAAGTTGTCTGTCTGTCCCAAAGACCATGCCAGCTTAACATAAGCAGTTTCAGGCAGCATATCTCCTGCAGAAATCACACCAGCAGATATAAGTTTTCTTCCAGTACTGTAAACATGCATATTAACTCCCCCATAAAGACACTGGGAAGTCATAACTACTGGAATTCCGCTTTCTGTTGCACGTTCAATTGAGGGTACAATATCTTCAGGACAATGCCCCAGCCCAGTACCCTCTAAAAGAATTCCTTTATATTCCTTATCCACATGATAATCAATTAATTCTCCTGAAATTCCAGGATAACTTTTAATAAACGCCACATTAGGTTCTATGGAATCTTTAAGAATGACTTCACCATCAGTTCTCCTTTTATATTCTGTTTCCTTATCTAAAATGGAAATATTGCCATTTTGAACTTTTGCGATAGGACAAACATTTATACTTCTGAAAGCGTCTCTTCTTGTTGAATGCATCTTTCTTACTTTAGTTCCTCTATGCAAACTGCAAAATGAGTCGTTATCTGTTGCGTGCATACAAACCATGACTTCTGCTATGTCTGATTTAGCAGCAGTTACAGAACTTAAAAGATTTAAAAAAGCATCTGATGAAGGTCTGTCTGAACTTCTCTGGGCTCCTGTAAGCACTACTGGCACAGGAGTATCCAGTATAAAGCTTAAAGCTGCAGATGTGTAATGCATGGTGTCTGTTCCATGTGCAACAACAACTCCATAAGCTCCATCATTTATTTCGTCGGCTACAGCCCTTGCAGATTTAACCCAGTATTCAGGTTTCATATTTTCGCTTAAAATATTTAAAACTGCATTTCCTTTGATGTTGGCATGTTCCAAAATTTCTGGATTTGCCCGGATAAGATCATCAGCAGTAAAAGCAGGGTGAACAGCACCTGTTTTATAATCAATCACTGAAGCCACAGTTCCCCCAGTTGATATGATAGATACTTCCTGTTTAGTGGGATCTTTTTCTATATCCAGAGGTTTTAACTCAATTTTTGGTTTATCTCCCTTTTTTATAAGCTCTAATTTCGTATCATGTATTTCTAAACCTATATTATATCCGTTATCCAATTTTAATACAATGTGTTTATCATCAGATTCTTCGGATCTGTCTAAAATCATTCCTTCATAACAAATATCCTTTTTAATTATTTTAACACTGTCACCAATGGACACACCTGCTGATTCTAAAAATATTTGGGATTCTCCTCTGTAACTCATAAAATCACTCTTACTATACTATAAAATCTTTAAAAAAATTGTACTTAATTAAATTTAAACCATGAATAAATATTATCTTAAACTTTGAATATTATAAATTAGATCAATTTTAGATCAGTTTATGGTGAAAATATGGATGAACATGTAATAGAAGCCCTTGGAAAAACAAGGATTGTTGTAAAAAAGGGGAAAGTAGTGGAAGTTGGTGAACCCAAAATTAATTATTGCCCTCTTTTTGATAAATACAGAGGAATTAAAGAAATTACTCCAGAATCAGCACGTGAAAATATAGAATTTAGAATTAAAGATTTTGGAATGTGCACACCTCATAGAAAACTGCGTATGAAAGATTTTTTATCATTTGGAGTTTCTGAGACTTTGGGAACACTTCTTGAAGAAAAAATTATTGATTGTGCAGTAATTGTAAGTGAAGGCTGTGGAACCGCAATAATAACCGACCCTGAGTTTGTTCAGGGAATGGCTGGTCGAATATCTGCTTTTTTAAGTACATCTCCAATTATTGAAATAATAAATACCATAGAGGCTGAAAATGTCCTTAATCCAGAAAATGCTGAAATTAACCAAATTAAAGGAGCATTAAAAGCTATTGATATGGGTTATAAAAACATAGCAGTCACTATACTCTCCCCTGAAGATGCCAAGAAGCTCAGAGACCTTGAAAAGGAGTATGAAGACATTAAAATTTACATATTTGCTGCTCACGTTAGTGAAATGTCAAAAGAAGACTCAAAAGCATTATTTGACAACGCCGATGTCATAACGGGCTGTGCATCTAAATATATAAGAGAAATAGGTGATGAGAGAAAAGTATTCAAGGCCGGTGCTTCCATCCCCATCTATGGTGTTACAGAAGAGGGCGAAATCTTTTTAAAAAGAAGAATTGAAAAAATTGGCGGTTTAAAAGATAAACCTAATGCTAAAATACCTGATCCTTTAATTTAAATTAATCTAATCCTGCAAGTGCACGAATCAGGGAACTTTGAGTTATAAGACCCACAAGATTCCCTCCATCTACAACGGGAATTCTTTGGTAACCTTTATCTGCCATTACTTTTGTAATCTCAAGAATTGGAGTGTCTTTCTGAGCTACATACAAATCTTTGCTCATTAAATCATCTACTTTAAGGCCTAAAGCCTCTCCTCCAGCTAAAAGAACATCTCTGTGAGTTATAATACCTACAAGCCTTTCTTCATCAACTACAGGAAGCCCACCAACATTGCATCGCATCATTTTCAGTTTAGCAGCAGCTACAAGGTCATTTGGAGAAGTTATTTGAACATCTTCTATCATAATATCCCTTGCATGCAGCTTTTTAATCATAGAATTTATTGTGTTTTAAGTTATATATTAACATAAAGAATGAAAATTAGTAATGATAAAAAAAGTATGTTATCAATTTTATGTGTTCAATAAAATTATTTTGATAAATTTTTTTAAACGAGGGATTAAAAGTGACTCAGTTAGAATCAGCCAGAAAAGGCCAAATCACCTATGAAATGGAAATTGTGGCCAAAGAAGAAGATATAGACATTCAAAAACTCATAAAGAGAGTTTCAAAAGGATATATAACCATTCCAAAGAATATAAACGGTAAAACTGTTGCAAAAGGTATTGGAAAAGGATTAACCACTAAAATTAATGCAAATGTAGGATCATCTTCAGAAATAGAAAATATTGAGACAGAAGTTCATAAGGCCCAAATAGCTGTTAAATACGGTGCTGATGCAGTTATGGACCTAAGTACAGGACCCCATTTAAAAGAAGTTAGATCAGAAATAATGGATGCAATCAACGTTCCCATTGGAACTGTACCTATCTATGAGGCAGCCGTAGGAGCTTCCCAAGAGAAAGGTGCTGTAATCAACATGGATGAAGATGATATGTTTAAAGCCATAATCAATCAAGCCAAAGAAGGTGTGGATTTTATGACAATCCATTCTGGAATAACCCGGGACACCGTGGAAAAATTGAAAAATTCCCAGAGGATTATGGGCATTGTGAGTCGTGGCGGGGCTTTTTTAGCTGCATGGATACTTCAAAATGAAGAGGAAAACCCACTTTATAAAAATTATGATTATTTACTTGAAATAGCTCATGAATATGATGTAACATTAAGTTTAGGGGATGGTTTAAGGCCAGGGTGTCTTGCAGACGCTTCTGATGTCCCTCAGATTCAGGAATTAATTACATTAGGCCAGCTTGTTGAAAGAGCGCGTGATGTTGGTGTTCAAGTTATGGTAGAAGGACCAGGGCATGTTCCCCTTGATCAAATTGAAGCAAATATGAAAATTCAAAAAACAATTTGTAAAGGAGCTCCATTTTATGTTTTAGGTCCAATTGTAACTGATCTTGCTCCAGGCTATGATCATATAACTTCTGCAATTGGAGGAGCCATAGCTGCTTCTTCTGGCGCGGATTTCCTTTGTTATGTTACTCCAAGAGAGCACCTTTCCATTCCAGATATTGAAGCTGTAAAAGAGGGTGTTGTAGCATCCAAAATAGCTGCACAAGCTGCAGATATCGCCAAAGGCATTAAGAGCGCTTGGAAAAGTGAACTGCAGATGGCAAAGGCCAGAAGATGTTTTGACTGGAATAAACAGTTTGAACTGGCATTTGACCATGAAACACCGCGAAAATATCGTGAAAGCAAATCTACGCCTGGAGATATGTGTACTATGTGCGGTGAATTCTGCGCTTTAAGGATTGTTAGAGATAATTTAAGTTAGAATTATAATCAAAAACAATAGTATTAGGAGTGATTTCTATGGGTATGGAACATGTTAAAGGCGAAAATAAAGGTGATGTGGTTCTTTATGCTTTAAGTACTTGTGGATGGTGTAAAAAAACTCGAATGCTTCTTGAAGAGCTTGGAATTGAATTTAGATATATTTATGTTGATTTATTGAAGGGTGATGAACGATCCCAAATAATAAAAGACGTTGAAAAGTATAATCCTCAGCTCTCATTCCCTACAGTTGTAATCAACAATAAGGACGTTATTGTGGGCTTTAAAAAAGAAGATGTAATGGGGAAGTTGAAATGAGTCAAGATATTGATATCAGCGGCGAAAAACTGGACAAATTTTACCAGAAAACAAAAAATGATGCTGAATCATGGGGATATCATTTAAATTCTGATGTGGAATTTACTAAAGAGCTTTTAAAAAGCATAATCATAAATGAAAACCGATATGGATACGGAGCATGCCCCTGCAGGCTTGCATCTGGAGAAAAAGAAAAAGATTTAGACATCATATGTCCCTGTGATTATAGAGATCCTGACTTAAATGAGTATGATGCATGTTACTGTGGCTTATATGTCTCCGGAGATATTTTGGAAGGTAAAAAAGAGTTACAATCAATACCTGAAAGAAGACCTCCAATTAAAGAAAGAGAAAAAATAGCAGCAGAACCTGTAAAAGGTGTGATTTCTTCCTTGCCCCTTCCAGTATTCAGGTGCAAGGTTTGCGGGTATTTATGTGCAAGGAAAGAACCTCCAGAGATGTGCCCAATCTGTAAAGTGGGAAAAGAACGTTTTGAAAGATTTATATAAAAAAATTGTTCTTTTTTCGTTTTTTTAACTTCTTTTAAAATATTTAATTAAATTATTTTTGCAAATAGTGCTTAAAATAAGAATTTAAATATAAATTAAGGTTCTACAAACATTTTTAATGCCAGCATATCCTCTTTTAATTGAGGTAAAAGCTTACGGGAGTATAAAGCAGCTGCTGGATGAAAAAGAGCCATATATTTCCTTCCATCTCGTTCATACGTCTTTCCATGAATCTGTTTAATGCTTGATTTTCCAATTAAAGCATGGGTAGCGCTGTTACCCAGAAGCCCAATAATATCTGGATTAATCAATTCTATCTGTTTATGCAAATATAACTCCATACATTTACTATATTCTGGTTTTTTTGGTTTTCTATTTTCAGGAGGTCTGCATTTTACAATAGACGTGATATAAAATTCAGATCGGTCCATTCCTGCACTTTCAATTATCTCACTTAATAATTTACCTGAACTTCCAATAAATGGCCTTCCAGTCTCATCTTCCATCCTTCCTGGCGCTTCCCCTACAAGCATTATTCTGGAATCTGCAGGTCCTTCCCCAAAAACTCCATTAGTCCTGTTTTCATGTAAAGGGCATTCAGTGCATTCATCTGCAATTTTGCATAGATTTTCAAGAGTCATAATAATATTTTTTTAATCAATCCCATATATGTCAATTTGTGTTTACATTTCAATTCATTAATTGAAATTCATAAAAAACATATAAAGTGCCTATAATATCTCTTTTTGGCATTCAGGACAAAAATAAGCTGTTCTCCCACCAACTTTTAATGTTTCCAACTTAACATCAGAATTAGGGCATTTTCCATTTTTAACTCTATTGGGAATTATATATGAATCAGGGAGTTCTTCATGCTTTAAATTTCTGTCAATTGCTGTTTCAAGCACTTCTTTTGTAACCATGAAAATTTCTTTTAATTTATCATCTGATAGCTTGTTAACAGGTGTTTTAGGATGTACACATGTCTGAAACAGTATTTCATCAGAATAAATGTTACCTATACCAGCAAATATATGTTGATTCATCAATGCAGGTTTTATAGCGCCTTTTCTTTTTTTAAATATATCAATAAATGATTTAAAATCCATTCGGGCTGCATCTGGTCCTAATTTCTTTTCTTTTATGAAATCTTCCATTTTGGAAATTAAATTTATTTTTCCAAATTTTCTAGGGTCAACAAATGCAAGGTGGCTTTTATCTTCAAAATTTACAAGAAATCTACCATAAGAAGGTTCTTCTTCAGACTTTTTATAATATTTGAGGTTTCCTGTCATTCCAAAATGTAAAATTAAGCAATTTTTATTGTCCAAATATACAAAAAGGTATTTACCATGTCTTTTAGTAAACTGAAACTTATTTCCCTCTAAATTTCCCTTTAAAGCACTAATATCAATGTTTTGAAGAAGTTCAGGGCTTTTAACATCGACACTTTCAATTTTTTTATTAAGGGAAGTTTTATCCAGATATTTTCCAAATGATTCTACTTCAGGTAATTCGGGCATAAGATTCCTCATTTAAAATGGTATTTAGCATATATTTAAACTTATGAATTTAAAAATTCTATATAAAACCCATAAATAAGTAAATATATTTCAAACAATAATCAATTGTATAACATATTTACTAAATTTTTACCCATTAATTTTTACGCTGTGATAAAATGCCAAGTGAAATAAAATATAAAGAGCTTGTAGATGTCTATGAAGCATTAACCTCCACCACGAAACGTCTTGAAAAAACAGCCATTCTTGCAGAATTTTTAAAGAATATACCTGCAGAACTTCTTCCAACTGTAACATTACTCTCATTAGGCAAAGTATTTCCAGTATGGAGCGAAGAAGAAATAGGAATTGGCCTGAAACTAATTATGAAAGCCATATCATTAGTTGTAGGAGTAAGTCCAGAGACTGTTGAAGACAGCGTGAGAGATAAAGGAGATATTGGCTTAGCAGCAGAATACCTCTTTGGAAATAAGTTTCAAACAACTCTTTTTACAAGACCACTTGATTTAATCAAGGTTTACAATAATATGGTGAAACTGGCAAGTGTATCTGGTAAAAATGCTGTTACAAAGAAGATGAGAATTTTAACTGAGCTTTTAAGTTCAGCTTCACCCCAAGAAGCAAAATACATATCAAGAACTGTTGTTGAAGAACTAAGAGTAGGTATAGGTGAAGGAACCATCAAAGATGCCCTTTCTAAAGCTTTTAATATTGAAAAAGAAGTTGTGGAAAGAGCTTTAATGCTTACAAATGATCCAGGGCTTGTTGCAGAGGTAGCTAAAGAAAGTGGAGAAGAAGGACTTAAAAAACTAACTTTAAACCCTGGAAAACCTGTAAAACCAATGCTTGCCCAACTTTCTAAAAACATCAAAGAAAGTGTCCTTGAAATGGGATGGGCACTTTGTGAAATAAAATATGATGGTTTTAGAGTTCAAATTCACAGAATTGGCGATGAAATCAAGGTTTTCACCAGAAGACTGGATAACATTAAAGATGCAGTTCCAGAAATTGTTGAATATGTGGATAAACATTTGCCTCATGAAGATTTTATTGTTGAAGGTGAAATAATCGCTACAAAGGAAGGAAAACCAATTTCATTCCAGTACATCCTCCAGAGAGTGCGTAGAAAATATGAAATTGAACGTTTACGGTTGGAAGTGCCATTAACTCTTTATCTTTTTGATGTGCTTTATTATAAGAAATCTCTTATTGATGCACCCTTTGAAGAAAGACGCCAGGTGCTTGAATCTATCTCTAAAAGAGAAAAAGGAAAATTCGGGCTGAGTACACAGGTTAAAGTAACACCAGAAAACATTGAATATGCAGAGGACCTTTTTAAGTTATCAATTGAAAAGGGACATGAAGGAATAATGATAAAAGACCCCTATGCACCGTATATGCCTGGAATAAGGGGTAAAAAAATGCTTAAATTTAAAGCAGAACCTGAAACACTTGATTTAGCAGTTACAGGTGGAACATATGGCAAGGGCCGGAGAGCCAATCTAATAGGTTCATTCTTAGTTGCGGTACAGGATGAGGATGGAAATTTAAATACAATAGCTCATACAGCAACTGGACTGGATGATGACACATTATTAGAGCTTTCAAATAAAGTAGAAGCTTTAATTACAGAAAAAAGGGGAAGAAAAGTAAAATCAGAAGCTGAAATCATTCTTGAAGTGGCATTCAGTGAAATTGTTAAAAGTCCAGAGTATGAAAGCGGTTATTCCCTTAGATTCCCTGTGGTTAAAAGAATAAGAGAAGATTTGAGTGTTGATGATATTGACACTGTAGAGCGTGTTGAATCCATTTTTAAAATGAGAAATTAACCTTTTTTTTATTATTTAACTAAAACTTTATTTATTTTTTGATAAAACTTCCCTCACTTTCTTGATAATAAACATTTAAATATAGTAATAATAAAATACTTTATTAAATTAACTGGAAGTATTATACTATGGAAGATAATCAAATACTACGAATAGCGTTAATAACAACAATTTTAGGTTTAGCTGGAATGATTTTGCTCTCAGACAAGGTAATGCCACACGAAATCAAAATAAAAGACTTAAATAAAGGCATGTTGGATGAAGAAGTCTCCATTGAAGGTGTTGTTTCAAACATTGATAAATCTCAAAAAAGTGAAACATATTTCTTGCAAATAGCTGATGATACTGATAAAACAACAGTTGTAATCTTTGATGATACAGTTTTAAGCCTTGCAAAATATAATTTAACGCCACAATCCTTTTTAAATCACCGCGTGAGTTTAACAGGGACTGTTAAAGAATATAATGGAAATATGGAGCTTATTTTAAAAGATGGTAATTCTCTAAAAATAATAGCATAAAAAAAGGAATTTTAATTATTTATCCTTTAAAATACCCATATCTAATGAGTAATTTTTAATTTCACCCAGTATATCCTTAGCATAATATGATGAAAAGATTATTCCAAGCAAGCTAACAACCCAAAATGAAACCAGCCTATCTGCAATTGCTATACTTCCTGCAAGTGCATCTGGCACTCCAAAAAGCACGAATAATCCTGTAAGAGATATTTCTATTGATCCCATCCCTCCTGGAAGTGCAGATATCACTCCTATGAAGTTTGCAATGAGAAATATGATAATTACAGACACAAAGTTAATTTCAACATTAAAAGCATAAAACACTATGTAAAGCCTAAAACATTCTAAAATCCATGATATAAATGCTAATATAATTACAATACTTATATTTCGGCTTGTTGTGAATGAATTTGTGTATTTAGTCATTCCTTTTAGTCCTTCTGTAAATTTAAGGTACATATTATCCAGAACATATCCTTTAAGGGGTAATTTACAGATAATCGGATGGATTTTGTGGTATATCCAAATACTGGTATCTTCTCTCCAATTTAGGAAATAAATCAATAGAACTATGGTTAAGGATATTCCTGCCCCTAAAATAGCTAAATAACGGATGTTTTCTACCCATAATGCAGATAAAACAAGTAATATTCCCACAATAAGCAGATCAAAGAATCGTTCAGTGAGTCCTGCAGATAATCCTTCATGTAATGTTATTTTATTGATTCTTTTACCTGCAACAGCATTAAAAACCTCTCCAGCTGTTCGCATGGGAGAAAAATTCCCTGCAAAAAGCCCTATGGTTTTTACTATATAATTATCTTTAAAGTCAAAGGGTTTGTTTATTATAAAACCCCATCTTAATGACCTTATACCTACAACCAAAAGATGAATTAGTACTGCTACTAAAAGCCATTTCCAATTTGCGGTTTTAAATGAATTTATGATATTTTGAGGCCCTATCCATAATATAAGTAAAATAATTAAGGCTATACTGATAATAAATACATAATATTGTTTCAATTAGATTCCTCTTTATTCAGAATTAAATTATTTGTTTTATAGATATGTTATTAAAACTAATTATTTTATCTGTTATTTTAAGCTTATTTATCACTTTTAGTTGTTTTCCGGATTAAAAGTTTTATAATAAAAAAAACATACTTAAAAACGTGTATTTTGGTTATATGAGATTTTTCAAGTTGATATATACTATCAATACCCACTTCTTTAACTTTAATTTTGCTTTTTGATGCTACATAAAGCATTTCAGATTCATAAGCATAATCATCATGTTTTATATTTATAAAATACTCTGCAGCATCGGCAGATATTGCTCTAAAACCACTTTGGCTGTCTGTAATTTCAAAATCCGTTACATATTTGATAAGGGATGTTGTAATTCTATTTGAAAGTCTTCTACTTAGAGGCATGTTTTTTGGAGTGCCTTCTATAAATCTTGAGCCTATAACAAGTCCAAACCCGTTAATAGAAGAAATAAATGAAGGTATATTGTCAGGATCGTGTTGTCCATCCCCATCAAGCAATATATAAGCTTCGTAATTCTTTTTTAAGGCTTTTTTTAGTCCTGTTTTTATTGCAGCCCCTTTACCCCTATTTTTATCATGTTTTATTACTTGTGCACCTGTTTTTTTTGCCAAATTGTAGGTATCATCCTTTGAACCATCATCCACTACTAGCACATCTGAATATTCCAGTGATTTCTTTATTACGCCTAAAATAGCTTTTTCTTCATTATATGCAGGGATAATGGTAATAATTCTCATTTTAACGTCCTGTTTTTAAAGATTCATTTAATTATTGAATAATAATTTTTTTTGAAACTGATTAATCTATCTATTATTCATCCTATAACTTAATAATACAAATAGTTTAGGTGATTTATTTATTCATGGACATGCACTATAAAAAGCTATAATTAGTGGTTTTTAACAATTGATTAATATCTAAAAATATACAATAATTAAATTAAAGAATTTAAATTGGATACAAATTAACGTTTTTAAATTTTTATAATAATATGGTGAAGATTATGAAAAGACTATTTGGAACATTTGGAGTTAGAAGACTTGCTAATACAGAATTAACCCCTGAATTTGCATCAAAAATTGCTGCATCCTACGGAACACTTGTAAAAGGTAAAGTTGCTGTTGGAGGAGACCCCAGAACATCCACAGAAATGATAAAACACGCTGTAATATCTGGATTGTTATCTTCTGGTTGTGATGTTGTGGATCTTGGATTTTTACCAACTCCTGCAGTACAATATGCCGTTAGAAATTATTATGATGGCGGTGTGATTATAACTGCTTCCCACAATCCTCCAAAATACAATGGAATAAAATTAGTGGATTCTGACGGTATAGGAACTCCTGATGAAATGGAAATAAAGATAGAAGAACTTTTCTTTGATGATAAACCAGACAGAGTGTCATGGGATGAAATTGGAGAAGTAGAAAAGAACTCTGGAATAATTGAAGAATACATTCGAGAGGTAATAGCTCGAGTTGATGTAGATGCAATTAAAGAAGCAAAATTAAAGGTAATTGTAGACTGTGGAAGTGGGGCAGCCTGTTATACCACCCCTTATATATTAAGAGAGCTGGGATGTGAAGTTATTACCATGAACTGTCAGCCTGACGGGTTTTTCCCTGGTAGAGACCCTGAACCCACTGAACCCAATCTCAAAGAATTGATTGAAGTTGTAAAAGCAACTGGTGCAGATATTGGATTTGCTCATGACGGGGATGCAGACCGTACCATTTGTATTGATGAGAATGGAAGTTTCGTATTTGGTGATAAATCATTTGCCCTTGTTGAAAAATACATGTTAAAGGAAAATAATGGCGGTTTAATTGTAACTACTGTGGCCACGTCCTCTGCAATATATGATATAGCAAATGAACATGATGGGGAAGTTATAGCAACAAAAGTTGGAGATTTAATCGTTGCAAGAGAATTAAAAGATAAAAATGGATTATTTGGTGGTGAAGAAAACGGTGGACTTATTTTCCCTGATTTTGTCTATGGAAGAGATGCTGCACTGTCTACTGCTAAAATCATCGAGATTATGGCCAAAGAAGGAAAACCTCTCTCTGAGCTTATAGCTAAATTACCTGTTTATTATTCTGAAAAAATGAAAATAGAATGTCCTGATGATCTTAAACAGGAAATAATGGCAAAAATTGCTGATGAAACACGTGAATTTGAAGTAGATACCACAGACGGTGTTAAAATAATTAAAGATAAAGGATGGACAATTATAAGACCATCAGGGACAGAACCTATATTTAGATGTTTTGCTGAAGCTAAAACAAAAGAAGAAGCTAAAAATATGGCTGAATGGGGAATATCACTGGTTTTAAAGCATTTAAATTCCTAAGTTGTTCCATTTCACTTCTTTTATCTACTTTTTTTCGTTTTTAAAATAAATTCTAACTAGTATTATGCAAAAATATTAAATTTCTATCTGTTTACCTGTAAAAACCATAAAATTCAGCACAAAATGCACATATGGGATATTTATCATTTCGATAATAACTGTCATCGTCTGCATTGATGTTGAATTTTTTATGGCATATAAAGCACTCTTCTATTTTTTCAGGTTTTTCTTCTTTGTTTTCTATAAGCTTTTTGTTATCTTTTTCCATGTAATCACAACCTATATCTTAAAATACATTGTATTTAAGCTCCATTTTCAATTTAATAGTATGAATGTTCCTTTTAGACTTTACAAACTATTTAATTTTCTTTATCAGTTTATGTTTTATTATACTATTAAAATTAAACTTAAATATTTTTGTTTATGATTAAATGTTTGAAAATAATCAAAAAACTAATTAATTCTTAAAACAAAAATATGATTTATGACTGTAAAAAAAAAGAAAATTGCATGGGGAATTACTGGTAGCGGCGATAAAATCGTAGAAACAGTAAATATAATGCGAGAACTCAGGGAAAAATACAAAGAGGAGTTTGATATAAGAATATACGTTTCTAAAGCAGGGGATCAAGTTTTAAAATATTATGGATTATTTAAAGAGTTAGAAGTAGAGTTTGACAGGACATGGGTCGAAGTTAACGCTAATGCGCCATTTTTAGCGGGGCAAATACAGTTAGGTCAGTTTGAATTAATGTTAATTGCTCCTGCAACCTCCAATACTGTTGCTAAAATTTCACTTAGAATAGCAGACTCCTTACTTCCCAATGCAGCTATTATGGGTCAAAAAGCAGGGACCCCCATCTATATACTTCCTTCAGACTTTGAAGAAGGAGTTACAGTCACAAAACTACCTGATGGCAGAGATTTAGAACTAACCATAAGAAAAGAAGACGTAGAACATGTTAAAAAACTTGCAAATATGGATATTAATATATTAAAAACTCCAGAAGAAATTTACGACGTTTTCAAGAAGCATGCCAAAAAATGAAACATTCGAAAATTTATAGAATTTTCGATGCATCGAAATCTCTGATTTCGATAGTTTTTTTGCTGCGTCAAAAACATAGTTTTTGACAGCATTCAAAAATCGAAGATTTGACAGCATTCCACTGCAAAATAAAAAAAATAGTTTCTGTATTTAACGTACCCTTGATTGTGGGGCAGCGTCCCTTATTTGTAATGTGACGTGGAATTTATAGTTATGACTATCTTCATCTTCCACAATTGGAGACACTCCTCTAAAATAATGGTTCCACCGATCTCCAGAGCCTACAATATTTATTCCTAAAGATTCATTATCATTCACTCTTAAAAAAAAATCATATATACCTGTTAATTCATCTTTTGGAGCCTTAAAGTTGATTTGAACTACTCCTCCTGTTCTGTTTACAAATTTAACATGATCTTCTTTTATTTGAGCCTTATTTTCCGATTTCTGCCCAACATCTCTTATAAATACAACAGTTGACTCATCCATAGAATACCCCCACTTAGTTATATTAATAAATTAGAACATGAAAGTATAAACTTTTTTCTATAGATCCTGTTAAAACCCCTTATTTGCCAATTTAGAAAAAATAAGGAATAATTTGAAACGGCCTTAAAATTTATATCCAAAATCCCTTAACATTTTCCTTCTGTATTCTGCATCATCTGCGCTTTCTATTCTTTCGGGTTTAAATCCATCAATTACACCCAGTATTCCTCTTCCCTGTTCGGTTTCAGCAATTATAATTTGAACTGGATTTGCAGTGGCACAATATAAATTCACAACCTCTGGAACGTTTATTATACGCTGAATAATGTTAATTGGAAATGCATTCTTAATGAATATTAAAAAAGCATGCCCACATCCAATTTCAAACATTTTTTCACCGGCGATTTCAGTAAGAAATTCATCATTGCCTGATTTTCTCACAAGACAATGCCCAGAAGCTTCACTAAATGCAAGTCCAAATTCAGCGCCAGGCACAGTATTTATTATAGCCTCATGTAAATCTTCAACTGTTTTTATGAAATGGCTTTGCCCCAATATGAGATTACAATCCTCAGGAGCTTCTAATTTAACAATTTTTGTTTCAAATTCCATAATAATTCCCCTATTATTTTATTGGCCTTATTAAATTAATATTTTGGGTTAAAAAGAAATAGTATTAGGCATTTATCTCAATAGAAGAGATTTAAACATTGATTTGTTTCATCAAATCAGTTTATCATGAAAACAAAACATTAAAAAGAGAACTTTTAACATGAATAAGTCCATAAAAAGAGTTTATCCACTTAAAACCATTTTAATATTTCTTTTTTCATATTTTAGAGCGCATGTACACTGAAATTGTATTTTAAGGTTTAAAAAGTAAAGGATATACCATTTATAAATGCTTTTTTTGCTAAAATAGCTTTAATTTGAGCTTATTTATTAAAAAAACAAACCCATAGATTTAAACTTTGATCAGCCCATTTAATACCTTCTAAATGAGTTTTAAATAAAAAAATAAGATTTAAAATGGCGTATTTTCCAAATTTAAAACAAAACATTTATATAATTCGGATAAGTGAACATTACCTTGTCCAAAAACTAAAAAAAGATTTCAAAATTTGAGAAATAATAATCTTAAAGTATGAAAACTAGTAGGTGTTGTTTTTGGATTCGGAGGCGGTAAAATTACGAAGAAATTTTTTTTAGCAGTGTTAATTGCATTTAGCATTGTAATGTTTAGTTCAAGTGGTATTTACGCCACCAATGACACCCCGATTGAGAATACTACCAATATAACTTTGGAAGAGCAAACAACATACACACCACAAAGTGGAAATTATACAGCAAATTCAACGACGACCAGTGAAAATACAACAAACAGTACCAATTCAACAGGAACGTCAGATGCAGCAGCTGGAGAAACATACGATAATATACATGGAGTATGGATGACCTCTGCAAGCGCAGGACAATTAAGTTCATCTGACATAGATAACCTTATACTATCCGGAATAACAGACATATTCGTGAAAACAAACAGGTTTACAGACCCAACTTATGATAGCGTTCTAAATTATCTTTTACCCTTACTTAATGGTAAAGGAATACGTGTCCATGCATGGATAACTTGTTTTAAAGACGCTGCCGGAAATTGGGTTGATCCACAGGGAAAATACAGTTACCAAGTTTCAGTTCCATACACCGAGGTTGTAAAAGTGCCTTATCAAAAATGGTACAAAGGCTGGTACTACAAAGCATACACAGTAAAAGTCAAAAAACGGTACAAATCAGGGAAAAAATGGAGATACTACTGGACTTACAAGACCAAATACAAAAGAGTGTATGGTTGGACTTACTACATAGCTTACAAAGATGAATACAGAACAAATTATCGAAGCGAAACAAGATACGGATACAGTACAACATTCAACAATGAATTAATTAGTTTCATTAAAAACCTCACTACAAACTATAACATTGACGGAATACACCTTGATTACGTTAGATATTCGGGTGTAGGAGACAATGCGGCCTATAAAAATGAGGGTGGAACAGCAGCAATAACTTCATTTGTGCAACAAGTAAAAGAAGCAGTATACAGCGTTAAACCTAAAGTAGCAGTCTCTGCAGCATTAATGCCTGAAGGAGCAGCTAACGCACAATACTACGGACAAGACTATGGACAGCTTGCAAATTATCTTGATTTCCTGGTTCCAATGATTTATAAAGGAAACTATGGTCAAGATACAGCATGGATCGGTACAACAACAAAATATATCGTTGATCATGCAGTTGACACCAACGGAAACAAAAAACCGGTTGTAGCAGGGCTTCAAACATACGTTTCAGACAGTAATGTAACACCAATATCTCAAGAGGAACTACAAAATGACATAAATACAGCGACAGGAAATGGATCTGCAGGCTATGTGCTTTTCAGATATGGTTTAATCAGCGGTTTAAGTACAACAGCAGAATCTGATAGCTCTAGTTCAGTTACATTTACTTTAAATGAAATCCAAGCTGCAGCAGCAAGCGTTAAAACATTCATTGAAACCAACAAAAGACTACCTGAATATGTGACAATCTCTACAATATCAGTAACAATGCCAGAATTCTTACAACTAATGACAAACAGTTTATTACAGTTAAACAATGGATCAACAGCGCCAGTAACATTCAAAAATGTTGAATATCCCACAAATTCCCCAACAGATTCAATAAATGGAAACTTAGGACTTTCAGAATATTTAGAAATTGCTCAAAGAATAAACACATCAATAAACGCCAGTGGCAAAACACCAGATTACCAAACAAGTTCTTTAGGAAATATAGGATATAAATCTTTGGTTTATATATATTCCAAAATATTGAACTTCTACAGTGCAAACAGCAGACTACCTAACTACGTTACAGTGGATTCATATATAACAAATCCTGATTCAAATTCAGTGCCAGCAGAACTACAGCAGTATCTTCAAGAAACGTCTAATTGTCAGGTGGGCAGTTCAAGTATTCAATCATTGGCTGCATCAATAACCGCAGGATTAACATCCCAATACGACAAAGCAGTGAAAATATTCAACTGGGTAAGAGACAACCTTGGTTATTCATTCTACTATAACACCAAATACGGTGCTGTAGGTACATTGAATGCCAGGACAGGAAACTGTGTTGACACTTCACACCTTTTAATAGCTTTAGAAAGGGCTGCAGGAATTCCTGCAAGATATGTACATGGTTATTGTAAATTTACAAGCGGTAACTGGTACGGTCATGTCTGGGCTAATGTTTGGGTGAACGGTCAATGGTACTCAGCAGATGCAACAAGTTCAAGGAACACTTTTGGCGTAATAAACAACTGGAACACAGGTACATACACATTAAAAGGAATATATGCTTCATTACCATTTTAGGAAGACGTATATATTTATTTTTTATTTTTTTTATTCTTTTATTAGGTAGTAAACCAAAGAAGCAGCTGTGACACTAATAAGTAAGATAAGTGCCCGTATGATTAAAAAATTCATGTCATTTGGAGATGGATTTCCGGCTAAAGACAATAAAAAAGGAGCAATAACTACTAAAACAATAATAAAAACAATTAATGCTAATATAAAACCTAAAACCACCCGAAAATTCATATTAGTATAACTCCAATTTACTAATATCCGTATTTAATAATTTAAAATAAGTTTTATAAGCCATAATAACATCTTCAGTTAACATTACATTACGTTCATGGTTTACGGCATTACAGGCCGCTAAAAAACCTAACATAAACATCTCACCAGTTTGAAAAGTGGAAGAAGCAGACCCCCAACCACGATCCACCATAATTTTTCCCCTAACATCCTCCAATTTTCCAAACAATCTTTTTCCTTTTTTATCCCATTTCATTTGTCTTAATTCCTGGTAAAACTCCTCATCAGGCACATCATAATCTTTAACCGTATCAAAGTTATTTAAAGAAGACATTAAACGTTCTAAAAGTGCATAATTCTTTTTTAAATCTTCAGATGTTAGCGTATTTTGTTTATAAGCGTATGCTATTAAATCTATCATGTTAATTATGCCTAAAAAATGTCCAGCTTCTATAAGATCTGTGATTGGGGGGAAATATAAAAGAGGTTTTTTAAGGATTTTAGTCGCGTGTTGGTATTGTGGCACTTTTAGAAGATTATCCAAAGTTTCCTGTTGTTCCACCTCCTTACTTTCTAGTTTAGTAGCTTCATATACTTTCTCATAAATTTCAGAATCCTTTAAATTTAATAATCCTTTTATTGTTTCGTTTAACTCGTCAGTATCGTTGAATTCGGTTTGTGTTTCTTTTATTAGTTTTTGGCTTGTTTTATAGATTTTTGAAATCCCCATTTTTTTACACCTCCTTACCATCTGAATATGTTTGTTATTCCTTTATAAATTGTGTTTCCTAGTGATTGGACTCCGTTGTAGATTGCTGTTCCTATTGATTTGATTCCATTGTATATTGTGCTGCCCACTGATTTAAGTGTATTATATGCCGTTTTCCCGTAAGATATAATTTTTTTACCGTATCCTATTGCTTTTTGAGTTAGAGGATGTTGTATTATTGCTTGAACAGTAGGGCTACTCAATAATTAGTCTATAATTTAAAAATAAATAAATATTTAATTAATTCTCATCCATCAAGGTTAAAAGTTCTTCTTTAGCTCCCTTAGCCTCTTCAAAATCAGGATCAATTTCTAATGCTTTATCGTAACATTCAAGTGATTCCGAGTATTTTTTTAGTTCTTTGAGGGTTCTTCCTTTTTCAAGCCATGTTTCTTCGTCATTATCTATTTCTAGAGATTTATTGTAATATTTCAATGCTTCTTCATATTTTCCAAGTTTTTGGAATAGATTACCTTTTTCATGCCAAGAATATTCTGATTCAGGGTTTAGTTCCAATGCTTTATTAATACAATCTAAAGCTTCATCATACCTTCCAAGATTACGAAGTGCGACACATTTATTATTCCATGAGTATTCTGACTTTGTATTTAACTCTAAAGCTTTATTATAACATTCTAATGCTTTTTTGTATTCTTCAAGTTTAAGTAAAGCATTCCCCTTACTGTGCCATGCTTCAAAATACTCCTGATCAATTTTTAAAGCACTTTCATAGTATTTAACCGCTTTTCCATATCTTTCGAGTTTATTAAGTGCCCGACCTTTATTATACAATGATTCTGCATCTTCTGGGTTAATTTCTAATGCTTTGTTATAGCATTGGAGTGCTTCCTCATGTTCTCCAAGTTTATTAAGCGTTAAACCTTTATTATGCCATGCGTTTCCATTTTTAGGGTTAATTTCTAATGCTTTGTTGTAGCATTGGAGTGCTTCCTCATGTTCTCCAAGTTTATTAAGCGTTAAACCTTTATTATACCATGAAACTGCATTTTTTGGATATTTATCCAGTATTTTATTGTAACATTGGAGTGCTTCTTCATATCTTCCAAGTTTTGCAATTTTGTTACATTCTTTATTTTTGTTTTTGAAAATGTTTAATAATCCCATTTCTTATTCACCAAATCCCTAACCCTCTTGCAAACCAGCTTGCACCGTCAGCTACCTGTTTTATTCCTGGAAGGTTTCTTATTGCTTTAAATGTCTTACTTTGCACAATAGGATCTAATAATTTATGTGCTGCTGGTGCGATATATTTTTGTGCCAAAGGCTTAAAATGCTTATCATACACATTTTTAACCTGATACGCCTTCTCTTTAACATAACTTTTAACCTGAATATATTTAGACTGAGCATAATTAACCAAACCCTTCTTTTGAAACTCAGCTCTTTCACTGTTAAACCTGTCTAAGGCAGGTTGAACAACTTTGCTATACGCATCTTTGGCAGCAGCTTTAAAACTATCAACTAAACCACTTGTTGCAGCCTTAGCCTCATTAACCTTACCACTAACCCAACCTGCAAAATTACCTGCAGCATTCATAATTCCCGGCACGTTTATCATCATTAAACGAGAATTCCACGTAGCATTAGTTGTGTTATTAAATTTGAAATTGAAAGAAGTATTGTTCATTGTATAAGAACCTGATGATGAGAATGTTGTATTAACCCTATTCATAATATTATTTAAAAATATCCCCCCAGCAGCATATATTGCAGGAAATGCATAAATAAAAGCTAATGATCCTACAACAATATAAGCCGGAATTTTAAAATACCAAGGAGCATTTTTCGCACCCTCAATCAACCGTTCCACAATACCTCTATCATCATCAGGATCCGTAGGAATCAACCCTTTAATAACTTCTTTAATCCCACCATCGTCCTGATATTTTTTAAAATTATCAACATTATAATCTGGATTTTTTTCTGGAACTTCTTTTGGCATTAAACTTGCGATGTAAGAAGGTAAACCTATTATGTCGTTTATTATTCCATCTATTCCTGTTCCTTTAGGTGTTACATGTTCATCTATGAAATAGTAATAGATAAATCCACCTACAAATATTCCCGCAGCAGCTACAGCAGCCAATATTGCTAATGGTTTAATTGGAAATCCAATGAAAAAAGATTCAGCTAATTGGAATGCATTTCCCGCAGCTTGTCCAACACCTGTACCGCCAAACAAATTCTTCATTTCATCCGTACTTAAAGGTGTTCCTCTTCCATCTGGATTTAAAGTCAACGCATTTCCTGTATAATACTTGTTGAACTGTTCCGGGGTCATGATTACTGTTCCGAGGAACGGATCCTGTATTATGTAGTTGTCTCCGAGTTTTCCGAGTATTAGAGCATAATGATTGTTTCCGTTTATGTTTAGGAGCACGATGTCGTTAGTTTTTAGTTGACCTGCATCTAAATGTAATCCTGTTAGGTTTATTCCATAATATGATGCTGCTTGTGACAGACCATACATGCTGATGCCTTTATCTGTTAATCCTCCAATCTGTGATATAAGATTAGCATCTGCCTTTGCACCTAAACTGTTTAAAAGGTTACCAACTGCTATTGCACCGCAAAGATTATTATTTGGAGTCGGATCAGCGGGTTTTCGAGGTATTTTATGTGGTGTTACTGGTTGACTGTTCACAGGAGTGCTTAATGTACTTGTTAGTGTTTGCTGGTCAACTACAGCAGTTAGTGTGTAGCTTCTAGGGTTAAAAACCACGAACTGGGTCCAGGCACTGTTATTATTCATAGCTGCTGTTTCTGGGTAGACATCACCACCATTGTTAATAAAGAATTGCACCAGGAATGAAGGAATCTCCAATGCTAATTCATCACCTGTGCTGCTTTTGAGGGTTACAGTAATATCATATATTTGCCCTGGATTAATAGTGCCTGATGGCACATTTAAATTAGCTATTACATGATTATTGGTGTTTATATTCATTCCTGTGATACATATAGGGTTGTTTTGTCCCCACCAATTATACCGAGCATCAACAGTTCCATAGCCATTGTTGTGAAGGTTATGAGTGTTACCAGCGATACGATTAAAGTTTAATGTGTTATTGGTGCCGTTTTCCACTAATATAGCATTTGGGTTTCCTGTGATATTATTTTGAACGAATGTATTGTTTGTGCCGTTTATTATTAAACCATTCTCTGTGTTATTATGAACATTATTACCTGTTAGGTTGTTATTGTTTCCGTTTATAGTAGTTCCGTTGGTACTGTTAAAGATTAGTGTGCTGTTAACTCTGTTCTCGTTTCCATTCACTATTAGGCCATTTGTGTTGTTTTGTATTAGGCTGTTGTTGAGTGTGTTGTTGTTTCCGTTAAGTATGATTCCAGTTTGGTTGTTAAAACGACTGGTAATATTAGAAAAACTGTTATTGTTTCCAATAACCTGTAAACCATTCTTATTCAATGTTAAAATGGTGCTGTTCATCTGATTATTATTTCCACTAATTGTTAAACTGTATCCGTTATCCAGGAGAATGTTAAAGAGGATTAGAATGTTGTTTATATGGTTATTGTTTCCAACTATGTTTATTCCCTGGCCATTACGGATTATTGTGTTTCCCAGCATATTCAAGAAGTTAACAACATCATTATCTGACCTTATTAAGAGTCCTGTACCATTATTATCTGTCAAACTGTTTCCTGTAACAATGTTGTCTCCGTTTATGTACATTGCTGTGTTGTTTTGGCTGCTAACACTATTATTAGCCACAATGTTACCCGTTCCGGTGATTTGCATTCCATTGGTTCCATTAAGAACACCTGAACCATTAACCATGTTATTGTTCCCGTTTAAGATTAAACCATTGGTATTGTTTAAAAAGAAACTTTCATTTAAACGGTTTCCATTACCATCAATCAAAACACCGTTAAATGTGTTATAAACCACAGTGAGATTGGTTAAAACATTATTATCTCCTATTAAATGCATTCCGTTGGTGTTACCGAATAATTGTGTTCCATCTAAGAGATTACCATTACCCGTGAATTCCAGTGCGTAGTTGTTGGTTAGAACACTGTTATTTAAGAATAAAAATGATCCTAAAATATTATTATTTCCCACCAGTTTTATTCCAATGCCGTTTCTGTAAATCTGGTTATCTGTAATGGTGGGATTGTTTAAATTATTTCCATAAGTATCCATATTCAAACCCCAACCACCATTATCCATTATAAGATTATTAGAGATAATATTAGAGTAAGGAGTAGTTACACCGTACGCATTATTAGTTACAGTATTAAAAGTGAAAGAATTACCATTACTACCCGTGAAAACCGCACCATACGGATTATATTGGAGAGTGTTACCTATAATAGGTGTGGAATCAGTACTTGTAAGCCATAAACCTGCAATATGATTACTATTAGCAGTATTAGTGACAACAGCACTACTACCACTACTTTCTAAATTAATCCCAGTCCACCCATTACCATTAGCAACATTATTTTCAATCCAACTATAAGGGCTTAATCGTAAAAAGATACCATGACCACCATTACCATTCACCACATTACCACTTAAACTAGAACCCGGAGAATTATAAAGATAAATACCCGTATAACCAGAACCAACCACCTGATTACCACTTAAAGTAGATGTAGGACTATCCAATAAACCTATTCCTATTTCACCATTATTTGCCACGTAGTTATTAGAAAACACAGAATTAGTATTAGTTAAAAGAACACCAAACCGTTTATTATTAATAATAGTATTACTTCCATTAATTGCATAATGACCCTCATAATTACCATGAATACCATAATTAGCTAAACCATTACCATCAATAACAAGCCCAGAAACAACAACATTAGAACTCCACACATCAATCAAAGTATGGATATTTTCAGTAGCCCTTAAAACCGCACCACCAGGATTAGCAGCAAACAACTTCCACGACTCTAAAACCTCAATAGGCTCATCCAAACCATAAACACCATTATTAAAGATAATAGTGTCACTATAACCCGCAACACCCAAAACAGACTTATAATTACCAGGATTAGCATAATGAACATCAGCAAAAACCACACCACTACAAAAAGAAGATGCTATAAATAAAAACAACAATGATACAATAAAAAACCTAAAATTCATAATACAATAATAATACAATAACAAATAAATACTTAACGGTAACAACTACGTCATACCCACAAAAAACAAATCAAAAATAAAAAAAATAAATTAAATGTTATCTTGATATGATCAGTTATAAATATCAGTTCATCTAAATTGTCATTAATAATCATTATATATAATAGTTCTATTCGAATTTTCATCATTCCATTTTAAGCTCTTTAACTGTATAATTATAATAATCTGAAATTATAACTAAGTTAAAAGATCTAGGTTCAATTTTTTTGTAGAGATGATCAAGATGAAAGAGAAAATAAAAGAAATCGGTTCACGTATCTTTGAATTAAGAGATTTATCCAAAATAAGTGCTGAAGAGATGGCAGAATATCTAAATATCGATGTTGGAACCTACAAACAATATGAAGAGGGAGTTGTAGATATTCCTGCAAGTATTCTATATGAAATTTCCCATAAATTTGATGTGGATATGGGTCTCTTGCTTACAGGTGAAGAAACAAGGATGCACATCTTCACAGTTACAAGGAAAGGTAAAGGAATTGAAGTAGAAAGACAAAAACAGTACAAATACGAGAACCTTGCTGAAAAATTTATACATAAAAAAGCAGAGCCGTTTATAGTTACAGTTGAACCAAAAAATAATGATAAGGAACCTAACAAAAATTCACATCCTGGACAAGAATTTGATTATGTGCTTGAAGGGAATTTAAAGATTTACATTCACAATAATGAGATTATTCTAAAAGAAGGAGATTCCATATTCTTTGATTCGTCCTATGAACATGCCATGGAAGCATTAAACAATAAACCAGCAAAATTCATTGCAATAGTCATGTGAAAGAATATAATTGAATATTTGGGTAAAAGGAGTAAATAATATGTCTTCACTATTAAACAAATTTTTATCAAAGGTTGAATTTGAATCATACGATGATTTTAAAGATAATTTCAAAATAAACATTCCACAAAATTTCAATTTTGCTTATGATATTGTTGATGAGTACGCAGAAAAAATTCCAGATAAAATAGCATTAGTATGGTGTGATGATAACGATAATGACCGTATTTTCACATTTAAAGACATGAAATATTACAGTGATAAAGCAGCTAATTTCTTTAAAAAATGTGGGATAAAAAAAGGCGATACAGTAATGCTCACACTTAAAGCACGTTATGAGTTCTGGTTTTGCCTTCTTGGACTTCATAAAATTGGTGCAATTGCAATTCCTGCAACTCACATGCTTAGAACTGAGGATATTGTCTACAGAATAGAGAGCGCCAAAATTAAAATGGTTGTTTGTATTGGCGAAGAAGGAGTTCCAGAATATTTTGATGGAGCTGACAAAGAATTAAAAGATATAGAAATTATAAAAGCCATTGTTGGAAATGAAGGCAGAGACGGATGGTTTAATTTCACCAAAGAAATAGAAGAAGCTTCAGTTGAATTTGAAAGAATTGTAGGAGATGAAAATACATCGAATAATGATATATCTCTGGTATATTTCTCATCAGGAACTACTGGCCTTCCTAAAATGATTCAACATGATTTTACTTATCCATTAGCACATATAGTAACTGCAAAGTACTGGCAAAACGTGGTTGATGATGGTCTTCATTACACTGTGGCTGATACTGGCTGGGCTAAATCAGTTTGGGGCCAAATATATGGGCAGTGGATATCTGGTAGTGCAGTCTTTGTATATGACTATGACCGGTTTGATGCAGGAAATATGCTTGAGAAAGCATCTAAATATGGCGTTACAACTTACTGTGCCCCTCCAACTATTTACAGATTCTTAATAAAAGAAGATCTGTCAAAATATGACTTTTCAACCCTTGAATATGCAGTAACAGCAGGGGAACCATTAAATCCGGAAGTTTATAATAAATTCTATGAATTTACTGGTTTAAAGTTGATGGAAGGGTTTGGACAAACCGAAAGCGTCGTATCTGTTGCTAATTTCCCGTGGATGGAACCACGACCCGGTTCAATGGGTAAACCTGCACCAATCTATGACATTGAAATTGTAGATAAAAAAAACAAAGCTTCAGATATTGGTGAAGAAGGCGAAATTACCATTAAAACAGATAATAATGAATTAGGATTATTTGGAGGTTATTATCTTGATCCTGAAAAAACAAAAGAAGTTTGGTATGATGGATGTTATCATACTGGAGATACTGCCTGGATGGATGAAGATGGTTATATATGGTTTGTTGGAAGAACAGACGACATGATTAAAAGCTCAGGTTACAGAATAGGTCCCTTTGAAGTAGAAAGTGCCGTAATATCACATCCATCAGTGTTAGAATGCGCTATAACTGGATTTCCAGACCCTGTAAGAGGCCAGGTAGTAAAAGCAACAATTGTGATTACAAATGATTACAAACCTTCAGAAGAATTAAAAAAAGAAATTCAAAATCATGTTAAAAAGGTAACAGCACCTTATAAATATCCCCGTATCATTGAATTTGTAGATGAACTTCCAAAAACAATAAGCGGGAAAATAAGGAGAGTTGAAATACGAAGCAAAGACCAGGAATAAAAATAACAAATTTTACATGTAAGGGTGAAAAACCCTTTTTTTATTTTAATTTAATCAAATTAGAAGGATAAATTATGTCTAAATCAGAAAAAAAAGAACCTTACCCTGTAATCAACACTTTAGAATGCAAAGCATGCGAAAGATGCATTATTGCATGTAAACAAGGCATTTTAAAGATGAGTGATGATACAAATGAACGAGGGTACCATTATGCAGTTTATGAAGGTGAAGGATGCACAGGATGTGGTGATTGCTATTACACCTGTCCAGAACCATTAGCTGTTGAAATTCATATTCCAAAAAAACTTAAAAAGGAAAAGGAGGATTAAACATGGCAACACAACTTATAAGGGGAAATACAGCAGTGATAATAGGAGCCATGTACGCAGGCTGTGACTGTTATTTTGGATACCCAATAACCCCTGCAAGTGAAATCCTCCATGAAGCATCGAAATATTTCCCAATGGTCGGAAGAAAATTTGTTCAAGCAGAATCAGAGGAAGCTGCCATAAACATGGTCTACGGTGGAGCTGCAGCAGGCCATAGAGTTATGACTGCATCTTCAGGCCCAGGTATAAGTTTAAAACAAGAAGGAATATCATTTTTAGCTGGTGCAGAGCTACCATGTGTTATTGTAGATATTATGAGAGCCGGACCCGGACTTGGAAACATCGGCCCAGAACAGGGTGATTATAATCAGCTTGTAAAAGGTGGAGGGCATGGTAACTATAAAAATATAGTTTTAGCTCCAAATTCTGTTCAGGAAATGTGCGATTTCACCATGAAAGCATTTGAACTTGCAGATAAATGGCGAAATCCTGTTGTGATAATTGCAGATGCTGTTTTAGGGCAAATGATAGAGCCATTGCACTTCCCTGAAGAAGTGGTTGAACCTGAAATTGATACTTCATGGGCAGTCTGTGGAAATAAAGAAACAAAAGAAAACCTTGTTACATCCATATTTCTTGATTTTGACCAGTTAGAAGAATTTAATTTCAAAGTTCAAGAGAAATATGATAAAATTAATGAAACTGAAGTTGACTATGAAGAATACCTGATAAAAGATGCTGAAATAGTCCTTGTATCCTATGGAATAAGCAGCAGAACCGCAAGGTCTGCTGTAGACGCTGCAAGGTCAGAAGGAATTAAAGTAGGATTATTTAGACCTAAAACATTATTTCCTTTCCCTCAAAAAGAATTAAAAAGGATTTCAGATACTAAAAACCCTAAATTTATATCTGTAGAGATGAGTAATGGTCAGATGCTTGAAGATATAAAGATGGCCATTGAATGTAAGAATGTGGAGCTTGTTAATCGAATGGGTGGAAACATCATCGAACTTAATGATTTAATGGATAAAATTAGAAAAGTTGCAGGAGTTGAGGAAAATCTCTGATTTTCCGAACCCCAAAAATAAATTTTTGGAGAGGAAATAAAATGGAAAATATTCAAAATGAGAAAATCATCAGTAAGCCCAAATCAATACTCAATGAATTTCCAAGAAAAGGTGGAAGCTCTCCTACAGCAACACATTACTGTCCTGGCTGCGGTCATGGAATATTGCACAAACTCATAGGAGAAGCAATAGATGAGCTGGGAATACAAGACAGAGCCATTATGACCAGCCCAGTAGGATGTGCAGTATTTGCCTATTATTATTTTGACTGTGGTAATGTTCAGGTAGCTCATGGAAGGGCCCCAGCTGTTGGAACAGGATTATCCCGTGCAGAAGATAATGCTATTGTTATGTTATACCAGGGAGATGGAGATTTAGCTTCAATAGGACTTAACGAGACGATTCAAGCTGCAAACCGTGGCGAGAAAATGGCAGTTTTCTTTATAAATAACACTGTTTATGGGATGACTGGAGGCCAGATGGCGCCAACAACTCTTATTGGAGAAGTTACAGTAACTTGTCTTGAAGGAAGAGACCCCCGATTTGCAGGATACCCTTTACACATGTGTGAACTCATTGATAACCTCGATGCTCCTGTATATATTGAAAGAGTATCACTTTCAGATGCCCCACATATAAGAAAAGCAAAAAGAGCTGTAAAAAAGGCTCTTGAAGTACAAAGAGATGGTAAAGGATATGCATTTATTGAAGTGTTATCTCCCTGCCCTACAAATCTCAGACAAGATGCATTAGGGGCTGAAAAATTCATTAATGAAGAGATGGAAAAAGAATTCCCTGTAAAAAACTTCAGAAACAGGATTAAAGATGTTGAACCTCTTTGTAGAGGTGAAAGTGATTTTTCAAAGGATTCACTGGACAAAATTTTTGAAGTGGAGATTGATAGCACCAGCGATGCTGTAGATGATGCAGATTTTACCGAAAAAAGTGTGAAAATCGCAGGATTCGGCGGTCAGGGTGTTTTAAGCATGGGTTTAACCCTTGCAGAAGCAGGAATGAAAGCAAGACGGCATGTATCCTATTACCCTTCCTATGGGCCAGAGCAGAGAGGTGGAGCATCTAACTGTGTAGTGGTGATTTCTGGTGAAGTAATAGGTTCTCCTGCGGTTCATGAGGTTGATGTTCTTGTAGCGCTGAATAAACCCTCCCTTGCAGAATTCAAGGATGAAGTGAAGGAAGGAGGGTTGATTTTATATGATTCGGCAATAGGAGAATTTGAAGCTCCTAAAAATGTTAAAGCTATTTCAGTTCCGGCGTTTAAGATTGCTAAAGCCCATGGTGTTAAAAGAGCTGGCAATACTGTCCTTCTTGGAGTTTTAATGGCTCTTGAAAATACTGAACTTCCTGAAAATGTGTTTAAAATGGCTGTGCAGCATACATTCTCTAAAAAACCTAAATTAATTGATATTAACCTTGAAATTTTTGATGCTGGAGCTAAATGGGCAAGGGAAAATATTATTTAATTTCAAATTCTTTTTTTTCTTTTTATTTATAAATAAAATATTATATTAAATTCTGTTTTTAAAGCTTTATTTTCATGTTTTCAAATTCAAAAACCAAAAATAAGCCTGAATGCCAAAATTTAAGTTAAATTGAGTACATATATATTTATGATAAATTTATATATTTTTACTATTAAAGGGTGGTAAAGCCATGTCTGAGTTTTTATCAAAAGAAGAAGTATCTATTGTTCTTTGCGGTGAGGCAGGACAGGGAATTCAAACTGTTGAAACCATACTTGTCCAGACTGTTAAACTTGGAGGATATAACGTTTTTTCCTCAAAAGAATATATGTCACGAGTGCGTGGAGGTGAAAATTCCACTCAAATAAGGGTATCATCAAAAAAAGTGGCAGCATACGTTGACCGTATTGATATACTGGTTGCAATAAGTAAAGGAGCCATAAATCACCTGAAAGAAAGAGTATCTCCAGATACTATTATAATTGGAGATGAAGAAACATTGAAAGACATTGCTAATCCATCTATTATAAAAATTCCATTTCTAAAAATGGCTGCAGAAATTGGAGGCCCTATATTTGCAAATATAATCGCTGCAGGAGCAATTTCAAGGATTTTAAATATTGATAAAGAAATATTTGATGAATGCATAAAATCCATGTTCAGCAGAAAGGGAGATAAAATAGTTAAAAGCGACCTTAAAGCCGGCGCAGAAGGTTATAATATTGGAGAAAACATAATAAAATCCGGTAGAATTAAAATTGAAATTAAAAATGACCCTAAACTAAAGGATGAACTTCTTTTAAATGGTACAGATGTTGTAGGGATGGGTTGTATCGCTGGTGGCTGTAAATTCATGTCATCATATCCTATGACTCCATCAACCCCTCTTCAAGTTTTTATTGCTAATAATTCAAAAGATTTTGGAATAGTTTTTGAGCAGGCAGAAGATGAAATAGCTGCTATAAATATGGGTCTGGGAGCATCGTATGCTGGTGCAAGATCAATTGTAGCAACATCTGGAAGCGGTTTTGCACTTATGAGCGAAGCTGTGGGCCTATCAGGAATGATAGAAACCCCCATAGTTATTTATGTTGGCCAGCGCCCGGGTCCTGCAGTTGGGCTTCCAACCAGAATGGCACAGGAAGATTTAGACCTTGTTTTATATTCAAGTCCTGGGGAAACTCCAAAAGCAATATTTGCACCGGGAAATTTTGAAGATGCATTTTATGTATCTTGGAAGGCATTTAATCTTGCAGAAAAATATCAGATCCCCGTTTTTATATTATCTGACCAATATTTTGCAGATATATACTATAATTTACCTTCCCTAAGCATTGATGATGTTGAAATTGAAGAATATATTATTAAAACAGATAAAAAATATAAGCGGTATGAATTAACCTTTGATGGAGTATCTCCGCGGGGAATTCCCGGATTGGGGGATGGCCTTGTATGTGTGGATTCAGATGAGCATGATGAAGAGGGTCATTTAACAGAAGACCTTAATTTAAGGAATGACATGGTTGAAAAACGTTTAATAAAGATTGAAGGCGTATACGAGGATGTAATTGCCCCAGAATTTATAGGGAGCCCTGATTATAAAATTCTGGTAGTAGGATGGGGTTCCACATATGAAATCCTTAAAGAGGGTATAGAAAAGCTTGAAAGGGATGATATTGCACTCTTGCAGTTTAAACAGGTTTATCCTATACATGAAGATGCTGAAAAGTATTTTAAAACTGCAGAAAAGACGGTTGTTTTTGAGAATAATGCCACTTCCCAATTTGGAAATCTTATACAGATCGAAACAGGATTTAGAATTCATGAATCTGTTTTAAAGTATGATGGAATGCCCTTTTCTGTTGAAGAGGTTACTGAAACATTAAAAAGTATTCTGGAGGTTGAGGAAAATTCATTCTGAATTTCCTGAACCACCAAAATAGAAACTAGCAAAACAAAGCATGCAAATCTACAATTTGCTGCATCAAAAATCGAAGATTTTTGATAGTTTTGCGTCCCAAAAAATCAAGGATTTTTTGAGGAATTTTGGAGGATTTATAATGGATCCAAACGTGTATGATGTGGAAAATGCTGATATTGCATGGTGTCCTAGCTGTGGAGACTTTGCAATATTAAGAACACTTAAAATGGCTCTGGGAGAACTTGAAATTGATCCTAAAAAGCTTGTACTTGTATCTGGAATTGGTCAGGCCGGGAAATTACCTCATTATCTTAAATCAAACACCTATAATAGCCTTCATGGCAGGGCTCTTTCTCCTGCAACTGCAATTAAAGCAGTAAATAAAAATTTGACTGTAATAGCTGTTGGTGGCGATGGTGATATGTATGGTGAGGGAGGAAACCATTTTATGCACACAATCCGCCGAAATCCCAATATCACAAATATTGTGCATAATAACATGGTTTATGGCCTAACAAAAGGTCAAGCATCACCAACAAGCCAGCTGAAGATGAAAACACCACTGCAAGTTGAAGGGGTGTTTGAAGAGCCTTTTAACCCATTAACTGTTGCAATATCTCTTAATGCATCATTTGTGGCTAGAACATTTGCTGGAGATATAAAAAATATGAAAGAGATTTTTAAGAAGGCAATACAACATAGAGGATATGCTCTTGTTGATGTTTTCCAGCCATGTGTCGCTTTCAACAAAATAAACACCTACCAATGGTTTAAAGATAATACATATCCTCTTGAAGAGTCTCATGACCCTTATGATAAACATGAAGCATTTAAAAGGGCTGCAGAAACTGAAAAGTATCCTTTGGGAATTTTCTATATAAATCCTGATAAACCAACATTTGAAGAGACTTTAACAGTTTACAGTGATGATAAATCTCCGTTATATGAAAGAGAAGTTGATATGCAGAAATTAAAGGATTTAATTGAAATAAAAAGGAAAATATGAAAAGCATTTAGATTCAAATAAATTTATGAATAAGGCTCAATAATTTAACAGAAAACTTTTTAACTGATAAAAAATAATGTAGGATAAGCCACGCCGGGGTGGCTCAGTTGGTTAGAGCGCACGGCTCATAGGGTATTTAAGCAGTGCTCTGACTTTTTCCTGGGATACCGTGAGGCCGCGGGTTCGAATCCCGCCCCCGGCACTAAATTCTATCAAAAAAGCCTCAAATAAGTATTCTATCTCCAGGACTTCATTTTTAATTTATTATAAAACTATTATATTTCTAAATTCTATAATATTAAGATAATTCGTATTTAATTTTGAATTTGATTTTAAAAAATCAAATAGTTACATTTATTTATTTTAAAACAATAATCAGCAATTGAATGAAAAAATTGATTATTTCATGAGGTGATTTAATGAATTGTCCAAATTGTGGTGTAGAAGTAGATGCAGATACTAAATTCTGCCCTGAATGCGGTTCAAAAATAGAAGTAGTTGAAACAGCTGCTCCAGAAGTGGTGCCAGAACCAGTTCCTGCTGAAGTTCCAGCAGTAGCCGGAGGCCAAACTACAACTAAATACTCAATAGCTCAATTTGTAAGTAAAACCAGTGAAAAAACTGGTGGTAACGAAGTATTCGAACTTGAAAATGCTTACTTGCTGGATGTTAATGTAAATGGTAAAGTTTGGGCTAAATGGGGTTCAATGGTATCCTATATAGGCGATATGAAATTTAGGAAAGAGAGTTCTCTTGAAGGTGGAATTGACAAGTTCTTAAAGAAGAAAATGACTGGAGCCGGAGCACATTTAATGAAAGCAGAAGGCCAAGGACATCTTTATCTTGCTGATTATGGAAAGGAAATAATCATATTAAACCTTCAAAACGAAAGACTGTATGTAAATGGAAATGACGTGCTTGCATTTGAAGAAACTGTGAGTTATGACATTAAAATGATGTCTGGAGGAGGAAGCATGATGTCTGGAGGTCTTTTCCAGATAAGATTTGAAGGTACAGGCATGGTTGCAATAACAACCCATTTCACACCATTAACAATTCAAGTAACTCCAGATAAGCCTATTTACACTGATCCAAATGCAACTGTTGCCTGGTCTGATGGTGTTGTTCCTGAAATTAAAATGGATGTGGGCTTAGGTACCCTTTTAGGCAGAAGCAGCGGTGAAACATTCCAGATGAAGTTCCAGGGAACTGGTTTTGTAATTGTTCAGCCTTACGAAGAAATTGCCGGCGGCTTAGGTCAAATATAAAAAACAATAGCTAACTATGGGATTAAAAAATCCCATGAATTATTTTATTTACGTAATAGGAGTTCCTATACAATTTTTTTATTAATTTAGTTTCATTTTAATTAGTTATACTATCAAAAAAACTTTATTACATGAAAACTTAATTCATTGTAACAGGATATTTAGGAGCACGAAAATGCCAAAAAGATTTGAAGGAATGGCTTACTGGGAAATTGTAAGCAGACAAATGGGAATTGTAACTAAATCAGAGCAAGAAAGACTTAAAGAAGCTAAAATCACTGTTGTTGGCTGCGGTGGAATTGGTGGTGCCACTACAGAAATGCTTGTTAGAATGGGTGTTGGAAACCTTAGAATAATTGATAAAGATAATTTCGACGTGTCTAACATTAACCGTCAGCTTATGAGCAGCTTCTATAGCGTTGGAAAATCTAAAGTAAGTGTGACAGAGGAAACTTTAAAGTCAATAAACCCTTTTACAAATATTGAAGCAATAGAAAAAGAAGTAAATGAAGATAATGTCAACGAAATCGTTGCAGATAGTGATATAGTTATAGATGCCCTTGATAATATTATAACAAGAATTATAGTAAGTAGATGTGCCCGAAATCTGGATATTCCTTTTATTCATGGTGCAATTCATGGAACAATGGGCCAAGTAAATGTTTTTACAAATAATACTCCCAGTTATGAGGAAATTTTCAAATTACCATCCCTAAGCAAGGATTTGACAGAAGAAATAATAAACAAAGTAAATGGGATGGGTGCTGAAGTTCCTCCAGTTATTGCCCCATTACCTAATATTGTGGGTTGTTTGCAGGCTTTTGAAGCTTTTAAACTTATTACAGGTCAAGGAGAACCAATTATGGCTCCTGATGTTTTGATGTTTGATCTTTTAGGTAAAGAACCTTTTTCAACTGTTAAATTCTAATTTTAATTCTTATATTATGTTTTTAAGCTTCTTTTCCCTTTTAAAATAAACAAATTTTAGCCTATAAATTATTTGGAAACATTTATATATAAGGAAAAGGAAATCTCTTTCCGGTGTACATTTACTCTAACTTTTACGGAGGTAAATTTAATGTCAGACAAAATAGGACAAGTTATTGAAAATATTGAAAAATGCGGCACAAAATTTGTAAGGCTGCAATTTGTGGACATACACGGAACTCCAAAAAATATGGCAATTCCATTGGTTAAACCAGATGATATTGAAGATGTAATTAAAGACGGTCTTCTATTTGACGGTTCATCTGTTGAAGGATTCGTTGACATTTATGAAAGCGATCTTATCCTTAAACCAGACCCAGATACTTTCTCTGCCCTTCCATGGAGACCAGAAGAAAAAAGTGTTTGCAGATTCATCTGTGACATTTACTGGCCAGAAGGAAAGCCATTTGAAGGAGATCCGCGATACATACTTAAAAATACATTAGAAAAAGCACGAAAACAAGGTTACGAATATTACGTAGGCCCTGAACCAGAATTCTTCATAATCGACCAAGATGAGGATGGATACATCGTACCTCACGACCAGGGAGCATATTTCGACGTAGAACCTGTAGATCAAGGAACAGACGTTAGAAGAGAACTCGTTTTAGGTCTTGAATCTTTAAACTTCGATATTGAGGTAAGTCACCACGAAGTAGGTCCTGGACAACACGAAATCGATTTCAAGTTTGATAAAGCTTTAAAAACAGCAGATGCAGTTATAACCTTTAAACAGGCCATAAAGGCAATTGTTGACAATATGGGATGTATGGTGACATTCATGCCTAAACCATTCTTCGGTGTAAATGGTAGCGGTATGCACATTAACCAGAGTTTATTTAAAAACGGTGAAAATATATTCTTTGATCCAGATACTGAAAACCAGTTATCAGAAGAAGCACTCCACTTTGCAGGAGGTTTATTAAAACACTCCAAAGCGCTTTCAGCTGTTGTAGCTCCTACTGTAAACTCTTACAAGAGGTTGGTTCCAGGATATGAAGCACCTGTTTACATAGCATATGGCCTAAGAAACAGATCCACACTCGTAAGGATTCCTGCGTCCCGTGGTAAAGGTACAAGGTTAGAACTCAGATGCCCTGACCCATCATGTAATCCATATCTCGCTTTTGCAGCTACACTTGAAGCTGGAATGGACGGTCTTAAAAATAAAATCGATCCAGGTGAAGCAACAGAAATTGACATGTTTGAACTAGACTCCAGCGAATTAAGTGCTCGGGGAATAGATACATTACCATCCAGCCTATGGGAAGCATACCACGAACTTGAAAAAGATGCAGTCGTGAAATCAACTCTTGGAGACCATGTATACAACCAGTTCATGGCCATCAAGAAAAAAGAATGGGATGAATACAGAATACAGGTGTTCCAGTACGAACTGGAAAAATACATGAACATTTAAAATCCCTTTCCTTTTTAATTTTTTTACAATTTATTTTCTGAAAGGTTTTTATCACTCGAAAACAGATGTTTTCTGAGGCCCAAAACACTTATGTGTTTAAGTGTTTAAATTTTACAATATAATACTAGATTTATAATTAAAATTTGGTGAAGAAATGCCTGATGAAACTGATCGTAAAATGATAGAGATTCTGAGAATACTTGCAGACCAAGATAAAGTACTTGGTGCAAAAACAATTGCAGAAGAGCTTAAAAGAAAAGGTTATAATCTCGGAGAGCGTGCAGTAAGATATCACATGCGTATTCTGGATGAAAAAGGATTTACAGAGCGAATTGGATATGCTGGAAGAGAAATAACTGAAAAGGGAATAAAAGAGCTTAAAAAAGGCCTTATTTACGATCAGGTGGATTTTGCTTTTTCTAAATTTGAGGGAATGATTTATCAAACATCCCTGAATCCAAGAAACGGTACTGGAACTGTGGTTGTAAACACTTCCAGTTTTACATACGATGAAAAAGTTTTAAAAATAATTAAAGAAGTTTTCAGTAAAGGTATTGCAGTAAGCCCCTTTGTTAAACTTTCAGATATGGAACAACGCGGTTCTGAAGAATCTAATGAAAAAGAAATTAGATTAGATACTATATGTGGAACCACCATAGACGGAATGCTTCTAAATGAAGGAATTCCTGTAATTCCCCAGTATGGCGGCCTAGTAAATGTAGAAGATTATGTACCTACCCGTTTTGTTGAACTTATAGCCTATAAAAAGACATCTATGACTCCTCTTGAAGCTTTCACTGCAAAAAACATGACTTCTGTATTGAATGTGGCAAGAGTTGGTAATGGAATGATTCCTGCAAATTTCAGGATAATTCCTGCTGCAGCAAGAGAAAATGCAGTTAAACTATTCAAGCAGCTTCAAAAAATACACGTTTCCGGGCTTTTAAAGATTGGTGAAAGCGGAGAATCTGTTTTAGGTGTTCCTGTTGATGATGATATGATAGGAATAGCTATAACTGGAGGTATAGCACCTCTTTGTGCTGCAAAAGAAGCAGGTTGCGAGGTTAACATTAAATTAGCTGAAAACATAATGGAATTTAAAGATATGGGTAAAATCGTGTCTTCCAAGCCTGTATTAAAAACCAGTGCCCCTGAAACTCCCCAAAAAGTTAAATTTTTACTTTCTAAGGCATGGAATCTTATATATAATGTGGATTTAGATTTAAAATCCCAAAAAGGTAATGTTATTGTAAATATATCCTATGTAGATAATGATAATCTTGATGAAGCAGTAGAAATAGTAAATGATGTTTTCAGTTCCAGACCTCAGTACTGTACCAGTAAATTCTATAAAACAGTTCCTCATCCAGATGGAGGAAGAACTGGGATTGCAACAGTCTGTAGCTTTACTATTGACGGATTACTCACTAAAAACAATATATTAACAACTCCCCAGTATGGAGGAATCCTTGAAATAGAAGAGAAAGGACCAAGATTTGTTGAATTAACTGCATACAGTGGTTCATCTATTGATCCGCATGAAATATATCTTTCTAAAGATATGACTTCCGTTTTAGAAACATTAAACGGAAATGGTAGAATACTTGCAAGTTTAAGAGAAATTCCATATCTTGCTCGCCCTGATGCCGTTGATACTCTTAAAAAAATTGAAGATGCCGGATTTTCCATACTTAAAATTGGAGAACCAAGTGAACTTATTTATAACGCTAAAATAGAACGGTACCACGTGGGAATTGTTACTCCTGGCGGTTTAAATTCAATTGCAGCCATTATTGAAAGGGAAATTCCTGTAGAAGTTAAAGCTGTGGAACGTTTAATGAAATTAGAAGATATGGAAGAGTTCTAACTCTAATTTAAATTTTTCATGATAATAAATAAGTTTTTACATTTCTAAATCATTAATTTCGTTCTTTTATTAATTCTAATTTTAGTTAATACTTTTTAGATTTTTTAATTCCAATTAAATTTATATGATAAAAAAGTTCCACCCCTATTAAATGCAACTATATGCATATCATGGTGGTGATATAATAACCAATAAAGAAAGTAATCTGAAAACAGAAAAGGATCAAATAGACTGGAATAGACTTTGGAATGAAGATTTAAAGAAAATGCCTACATTAAATTATTCCGCTTGGGATAAAATTGCTGTGCAGTTTAATAAATGGATGGAAACTGACGATTATCCACAAAAATTATTGGAAAAGATTATTACATATCCCCAATACACTATTTTGGATATTGGGTGTGGAAATGGAGCTGTAACTTTACAAATTGCAAAAAAGGTTAATCATGTGACTGCCCTTGATATGTCCAGCGAAATGCTCCAATTTTTAAGAAAAAATGCTCTTAATGAAGAATTATCAAATATTGATTACATTAGAAGCACTTTACAGGATTTTGAAATGGATAAAATTTATGATGTTGTAATAGCATCAAGATCACTTAATGGAGTAGCTGATATTAAAAATGAATTAAAGAAAATAGATTTTGCAGCCAAAAAATATGTATTTATAACCTTATGGGGCGTAAATGCCAGAGGATTCGAAAAAAAAGCCTATGAAATTATTGGAAGAAACTTTCAGAATCATCCTGACTATTTATATGTATATAATATTCTTCATCAAATGGGAATATATGCCAACGTTGAAATGCTCGAATGTGAAACGAAACCTACTTATGCTAATTTAGATGAAGCAATTGACTTTTTAAGGTGGAGAATAAAAGATCTTACAGATAAAGAGGAGTCCTTATTAAAAGATTATCTTAAGGATGTAATGATAAATGATGATAATGGAATTTTACAATATCCTTATGATAAGTCAGATTGGGTTTTGATCTGGTGGAAAAAATAATTTTTAAATATCGATATGTTTATATATCCATATCGTATATCTCAATACATTAAAATATTTGGAGCCATCAAAAACGAAGCATGCAAAAACTACGTTTTTGCTGCATCAAAATCAAAGATTTTGATAGTTTTTGGGGCCCAAAATATTGAAAATATTTTGGAGGATCAATTATGCCAGTTATTATTGATACAGAAAAATGTGGTAAAATCAAAAATTGCCCTGGAGAAGGATTATGTATAAAGATATGCGAAAAAGAAGCACTCATAGAAGAAAATGGAGACGTTATTCTAGTTCCAGAAAAATGCGATGATTGCGACCTATGCATTCAAAACTGTCCAAATCAGGCCATATCCAAGAGTTGAGATATATGACTTCAGTAGAAAGAAATGGTAATCAAAAACGTTCTCTTGCACATAAAAATGAAAAATGTGTAGGTTGTGGAATATGTACAGATATATGTCCAACAGAATCCATAAAATTAGGTCCTGTCCTCCCCATAGCAAGAGGAATTGTAAAAATGGATTACATAAATTTAGACAATGCTAAATGTGTTTTATGTGGCCTATGTGCTTCTACATGTCCATTTAATGCTTTAGAATTTAAAATTGATGATAAAAACATTAAAGAGCTTGAAGCATACCCTAAATGGGAACATGAAGCAAAAATTGATGAAGAATCATGTATATACTGTGGACATTGCGTTAAAGTATGTCCTAAAGATGCAATATTCCTGCAAAAGGTAATGCCTGAAAGATCTGAATTTGTAATTGGTGAAACAGATATAAATGAAGATAAATGCATCTATTGTGGTATGTGCAAAGATATATGCCCTGCAGAAGCTATTAAAATTGAACCTAACGATATAAATTCAAGTAACCCTGAAATTGCAAAGGGGATACGCATTGACGAGTCTAAATGCGTTTATTGTGGTTTATGTAGGAGAATATGCCCAGAAGACGCCATAAAAATTATCTGTACAACATGCATGTACCGTGATGAAATAGAAGAACCTGAAATTATAGGAGATATACTTTTAAATGAAGATCAATGCATAAACTGCGGATGGTGCCAGAAAATATGTCCTAAAGATGCTGCAGTTGTTACAAAACCCTTTGAAGGTCATATATACATGGATGAGAATGTTGAATGTAAAGGAGATTCCTGCCATGCATGCCTAGATGTCTGTCCATGTAATGCTGTAAGCATCGTTGATACTAAATCATCTGTAAATCCTGATTTATGCGTGTTATGTGGTGCTTGTAAAAAGGCATGCCCTCAAAAATGTATTGTTATTAAGCGGGACAAAATGAATCTTAATAATATTCGCTCTAAATCATGGAAAACCCGTATTGGGCAATTAATGGAAGATATTTCTTAAAAAATTCCTTTAATTTTTTTATTTTAATCATATTTTCTGCACAATAAATGCTAACTATCGATATGTATATATATGCATTTCAATAGATTATTTTTACAAAATAATTTGGAGGTGAAAATTATGAAAAAACAAGCAACTTTTATGGCCATTGTATTTATATTTGCAATATTACTTTGTGGAGCAGTTTCTGCTACGGAAACCTATGATATAGGTACCAATGCTGCAAAAATGGCAAATAACGACCCTGGCATCACAAATACAACAAATCCTAACGATGCATTGGTCATAACAACAGCAGGTTCAGCTAAATTTAAAGGAAAAACTACAGAAGATAGTTTACAAGGCATAGTTGACACTACAAGTGCTATAACTCCTGGAAATGGAAATTTAGTAACTTTAAATGATCCTAATGGAGCGTTGGAGTTTACTTTTGTAAAAAAATCAGGCACTACCTTGATTGCAAAGAAATATACATCAGTTTCATCTGGAACTGGATATAACTTTAATATAAGCAACTCTGTCATTATATCTGCTGCAGATATAACTAATTGGGAATATGTAAAACAGCAGCTAGGACCTAACGGGTTTGGAATTGTAAGCATAGCAAATGCTTGGGCTAACGGAGCACCTAAAGACCTTCTAAAAATAGCAGGATATTCAGGAGGTGTTTCTGAAGGACTTATAAGCAGTTATGCAATGGCACAAAACTTCGTTAAAAATTATCCACTTACAGAAAACGATCAGTCATACCATGTACTGGTATCTCCTGGAGGTGGAGATGACAATGTACCAATGTTTTTAATGGACGATACACCATTAAAATGGTCAACAACCGGCAGCAATAAATACTATAATTTCTATGGTATGAGTAACGGAAATCTAAATGACAATGTATACATCTGGTGGGATAGCGGAACCATTGCTGGAAACCTTGCTTTCTGGACACTTAATGAAAATCTTAAAACCCAGTTTGGTACAGTTGTAAGTGGTACATTAAGTGAAATAAAATTTAATAACTGGCTTTTAAGTAAATTGGGTACTGATGCAAGTTCTCTTGTACATATCGAAAAAAATACTGTAATAAATAAAGCCGATTTCGACTATTTATGGGCAAATGGAATAAATAAAAATTACATAATGAAATTAGGAGGAGCAACACCAATCTGGAATGCATATACAAATGTGTTACCTGAAAATAATTACAGTAACATGTTTAATGCTGGTAAAAATGCAGCAGATAAAGCTAATGCTGCCTTTGCTAGCCAAGGTCTGGGGACATTGAATACAGATGATTTGGTTATAACTTCTGCAGGATATTCACAGGTAAATGGTTTATCATTTGGTGCTTTAGATGGAATTATTAGTGCTACATTTACAAAACTGAAATTAGAGAATCTTTTTAGTCTTAAAAGAGGCTCACAGACCCCATTATGGTTTGTGTTTGTTAAAAAACCTACCAACACAGAAGGGCCATTGTATGCAGTATTTGTAGATGCTTTAGGCAATGTAGTTCCTGTAAACTATAACAGTGCAGCTTATAATGTATTTGATATAAGCAGCACCAATCTAGCTGGTAGTAGTGGATCGGAAGGTTGGGCAAAGTCTTCAGCAGTTTTCAATGCATATACATACAGTAAGCCATCATATGCTCAGCAAGATTTCTACATAGTGAGCCTTGCTAACTTGTGGGCAGCTGGCATGCCTTATGATTTTTTAAGGCCTGCATGTGACGGTGGATGTCCTGGTTCAGGGCTCAGTATGGGTTATGTGATTACAGACTATATAAGATCAGTATTACCCATTGGACCTAATGAATACTACATGTATATTGGAATTCCAGCACACTGTAAGGAACAGGCCATAATGGAAGGATTAGGTATTTCTCCTGCTCAAGGAACCTATTTCACACCAGGCTTGCAGACTTCGCCAAGTGACACTAATTCTGTGGGCATAGCCATTAAATGGAACTCTATTACCAATACCGGTACAGCAATACTCATAGACTTCAATAAGGCTGTTTTAAATCCTATCCAGCCGCAGAACAGTAACTGGTACAAAACAATGTACTGGGGTATGTGGTATCTACAGCATGGATTCCCTGGAACAGATCTCTATGGACAGGTTCTAGCTGGTTACAGTATTGCAACAAAAAGTGATGGAATTACACCAGCAATAATAACAATTACACAGCAAGATTTCAACACTCTCGTTGCAGCAGGTGGAGACCCTGTAAAATTTATAAAAAACTTCGTATCGCCTGTAAATCCCAATACACAAACACCTAATTCTAGTGATCATGGAACAGGGATAATTTCAGGGATTCCTGCAATTGATCAAACTTTTGCCTCACTTACCAAAACATCCTCAATAACTCAACAGACCGCAGCCCCATCAGAAATAGCCTCCGGACTTCCGTTAGGAGATAATACTACAAAGAATTCTAATTCAGAAATACCTGTTTTACCTGTAGTTAGTGCCATACTTGCAGTTATACTTGTTTTATTATATCTTGGAAGAGAGAGCATAATATCTGCCATTAAAAGATCTGAAAGGCCCGGAAAATAAATAACTTCTTTTTTTTCTTTTTTATTTTAGAAGTTTGATTATAAAATTTGGATAACTATTCCTTTTTAAATAAAAGAGATTATTTGATGTTTTTATACATTGAAGGAAAAGTATATATATCAATATGTATAACATTACATTACGTTCCACGCAATAAAATATTTATAAATCGATAATCCTCGCCGTGGAAAATTTCTGAACCGGAGCTCTTTAACCATTCCGTGCTTCGGTTCAATTTACATATAAGTCAAAGTGAAAAAATCATCTGATTTCTCATATTATTTAAGAATATACAATTAATATAAGGCATTTGTAAGATTTAAAATCAAAATCTTTTGAAAAATCAATCCCCTAATTATCCTATTTTTCACCGACATGCTTATATATTCAGTTCTATAAATCTAAATTTTATATGTTGGAGGTTAAATAATGAATAATAAAACAATTGCAATTATAGCAGTAATAATAATAGCTATTGCGGGAATAGGCATCTATGCTTACTCTGCTAGCAATAGTCCTGATAAATCAAAGATTAGAATCGCTACAACAACCAGTTTAGAAGATACAGGTCTTTTAAAAGAGGTTGAAGCTGCTTATGAGAAAAAATATCCTGGAGTAGATGTGCAAATCGTTTCAGGAGGTACAGGAATAGCCATACAGTACGGTGAAAGGGGAGATGTAGATTTACTTCTTGTCCATGATAAAGCCCGTGAAGAGAAATTTATTAAAGATGGTTTTGGTACAAACCGTACTCAATTTGCATATAATTATTTCTGGATTGTAGGTCCACAAAATGACCCTGCAGGTATTAAAGGGTTAAATGCTACAGCTGCATTTAAAAAGATAATGGAAGAAGGTCAAATAAACTCTGCACAGGTTAAATTCGTGTCCCGTGGAGATGATTCCGGTACACATTCAAGGGAAAAGAAAATATGGAATTCTACAGGAGCAAATTACACTAACATTAAAAATTCAAGTTCATGGTACATAGAAAGCGGTAAGGGTATGGGAGATACACTTATTCTTGCAAATGAAAAGAATGCTTACACCATAACTGACTCAGGAACATTCCTTGCATTCTCAAAGGACAGTAAAATCCAGTTAGTACCACTAATAACAACCGGAAAAGACCTATTGAACATTTACACTGCAATACCCGTAAATCCTCAAAAATATGGAAAAACCAATGTTGAAGGCGCCCAAAGCTTTGTTGACTTCCTTATGTCCCCAGAAGGGCAGCAGATTGTTGGTAATTACGGTAAAGAAAAATATGGACAATCTCTATTTACTCCAATAGTTAGTAATCCTGTGCCTGCATAGTTGGGAAAATTATCCCAACATTTTTATTTTTAAGGAACATACTTATTCTACATATTTTAAAATTCTTATTAGAGTATAAATCACATATTACTATTTTTCAGGTGATCAAGTGAGCGAAATCATTGGAGCAATTCAACAGGCCATATATTTAATATTAACACTTGATCCAGAAGTTATAGAAATTACCATTAAAAGCCTTTATATCTCTTTATCTGCAACAATTATGGCTTCTTTAATTGCAGTGCCCCTTGGAGGAATAATTTATTATCATGATTTCTTTGGAAAAAGGAGCCTTATTAATCTTATCCAAACCCTTTACAGTTTACCCACAGTAATTGTTGGCCTTTTAATCTTTTTACTTATATCCCAATCAGGCCCATTTGGAAGTTTTCATTTACTTTTTACACCTACAGGTATGATTATCGGACAAACTGTATTAATTCTACCAATCATTATGGGTTTTACAATAACTGCCCTTACAGGTGTGAGTGGACAAATAAAAGAGCTTGCAATTTCTCTTGGAGCAAACACGACCCAAACCATATATACCATTATAAAAGAAGCAAAATATGCAATAATGGGAACAGTTATACTGGGCTTTGGAAGGGCAATATCTGAAGTAGGAGTAGCAATGATGATTGGAGGTAATATAAGGGGATTTACAAGAGTTTTCACTACTACGATATCTCTTGAAACTTCAAAAGGTAATTTAGAGCTTTCTTTAGCTTTAGGTATGATACTTCTAGCTATAGCGCTTATTATTAACCTTATGTTGAATTTTGTACAGGGAAAAGAATAAATATGTTATAAAAATGTTTAAATTATAAATTAAGCTGTTTAAAGAGTTAGGTGGAAAACAATGCCCATTGTAGAGCTGGAAAATATCTATAAAAATTATGATGATCTAGAAATACTTAAAAATATTAATTTTAAGTTTAAAAAAAGTACACGAACAGCAATTGTCGGCCCTACTGGCTCTGGAAAAACAGTTTTACTTAGGTTAATAGACCTCCTTGAAAAACCATCTTCAGGAACAGTTTATTTTGAGGGAAAAGATGCATATTCATCTAAAAATACTTGTTTAAATATAAGAAGACAAATTGGAATGGTATTTCAAAAACCAATCGCCTTTAATGCCAGTGTGTATGATAATATTGCTTATGGTTTGAAGGTTAGGGGAAAAAAAGAAGATATGGATAAAAGGATCAAAGAACTTCTTGAAGTGATTGGGCTTAAAGGTTATGCAAATAGAAATGCGCTTAAATTATCTGGGGGAGAAACTCAAAGACTTGCACTTGCACGGGCAATGATTACAGATCCTAAACTATTACTTTTAGATGAACCTACTGCAAACCTTGACCCTATATCTACAAAGAAAATGGAAGAATTAATTGCCACCATAAATCAAGAATTTGAAACCACCCTAATAATGACTACCCATGACCTTTTTCAAGGCAGGAAATTAGGGGATAAAATGATTATAATGAGTAATGGGCAAATTTATCAGACAGGAACTCCTGATGAAATCTTTAAAACTCCAAAAAGTAGATTTGTAGCTGATTTTGTAGGTATCGAAAATGTGATGGAAGGAACTGCAGTAAAATATGAAAATGGAATGGTCAGCATAGACACTGGCAAAATAACAGTATATGGAGTTAGCAAAAAGGAAGGGGAAGTAAATTTTTGCATAAGGCCTGATGAAATTACATTATCTATGGAAAAATTAAAAACAAGTGCAAGAAATATGGTTAAAGGCGAAATAAAAGAAATAATAGACACTGGAACACTGATAAAACTCAAAATAGATGCAGGAGAATCTTTCAATGTTTTTATAACAAGAAAATCACTTAAAGAACTTGAAATAACATTAAAAAAATCAGTTTGGATATATTTTAAAGCCTCAGCAGTACATGTATTCTAATTTAAATCTTTAAAGGGATACAAGCAGTCCTATGATTAATATCCACAATTTTAACCTTAATTCCATAGGCTTTTTCCATGTTTTCTTCAGTGATAACCTCTTCTGGAGTTCCAATATCTATAAATTCAGTTCCCTTCATTATTGCAACCTTATTTGCCGAAATAAATGCATGATCAGGAAAATGAGAGGACATTATTACAGAAAGTCCATTTTTAGCTAATTTTTCTATAATGTTAAGTGTCCTTATTTGATTTCCAAAATCAAGATGTGAAGTTGGTTCGTCTAATAATAAGACACTTGTCTCCTGGGCTAAAACCCTTGCAATGAAAACAAGCTGTTGTTCCCCTCCACTAATCTCTGTATAGGGTTTATCTTTCATATGATAAATATTAAGAGATTTTAAAGATTCTTCTGCCATTTTAACGTCCTTTTTTGATGGAGAGGAAAATGTATCGATATGAGGGGCTCTTCCCATTAAAACCACGTCTAAAATGGTAAAAGGAAATGTTGAGTTGTGCATCTGTGGAATATAACCCATATTTTTAGCTATTTCAGAATGGTTCAAAGAATAGATATCCTGTCCATTTAAAAGAACATTTCCTGAATTTAATTTCATTAGACCATTTAAACACTTAATCAAAGTGGTTTTTCCAGTACCATTAGCTCCTAAAATACAGAAAACATCTCCTTTTTCAACTTCAAAGTTAATATCTTCAAAAATATTATCATTTAAATTATATGAAAATGTTCCATTTACCATTTCCATTAAAGGACTCATGACCATACCTCTTTACTTTTCATGAGGAGATATAAAAAGAAGGGAGCACCAATAATGGCAGTTAATATCCCCAGTGGAATCTCAGTTGTGGTTACTGTTCTGGCAATATTGTCGATTAAAAGAAGAAAAAATGCCCCTAATATAATACTCGTAGGTAAAAGTACTTTATGATCTGGACCTACAATCATACGAGCAACATGAGGAATTACAAGTCCAATCCAACCAATAATACCACATATACTTACTGCAGATGCAGTTACCACTGTGCAGCAGATAATTATAATTGCATGTAATCGTTTTGTATTAATTCCAAGTGTTTGAGCTTCTTCTTCCCCCATTGAAAGTACATTTATCCTCCAACGTATCATTAAAAGAATTATTGTTCCAATGAATATTGGAATTCCCATTATAATTATGTCTTGATTGTTCACTGCGGCTAAACTTCCCATAAGCCAGAAAACAATGGTTTGAAGCTGCCCATATGGATCTGCGACATATTTAATCAGTGATAGCAGTGCAGCAAATAGTGATGCAATGGCAATCCCACATAAAACCAGTGTAAGCATTGATGTTCCCTTAAAAGCTCTTCCTAAAAAATATGTTAATCCAACCGCTATTAAACCCCATAAAAATGCTGAAAATTGTATCATGAAGACACTGGTTGAAAATAGAATTGCAATAGCTGCACCAAACCCTGCACCGGCTGAAACACCCAGTTTATCTGGAGAAACTAGGGGATTTTGGAATAATCCCTGAAACGCAGCCCCTGCAATGGATAATGATGCTCCTACCATCATTGCTGCTAATATTCGGGGTAATCTTATGTCAAAAATGATGGTGTTTAATGTTGGAGATAGTGTAGAATTAATGAAGAATATTTTTGAAATTAAAGCCATTATAACATCGTTTGGAGATATTGGATATCTTCCCACAAGAAAAGAAATAAAAAATAGGAGAATCAATGGAATAACCATTAAAACTGTCACTGATATTTCATGTGATGCTATTTTGTCTCTGATTTTCAATTTAAACATGTTATTAGCTGCCTGTTGTTTCTAGAATTCTTTTAGTCCTGAAGAGCTTAATATATTTGAAACTTGGCTATCTGTTAGATTGTAATGATAAAAATTAGAGTAAAACTCTTTTGTAAGGCCTTTTATATCCATATCTTTGAATTTTTCAGGATATAACACTTTAGATGTCCAGGGAATGCCAATAATTGTGTTAGCGCCAGGTGGGCCTTCAAACCAGTTGAATGGAGACTGTGGAACTAAATAAACCTCTTTATTTTTAACTGCAGTTATTGTTTGCCATTGTGGGTTTGAATACACACTTTTGTAAAATTGAGAGTCGCTGGTGATAATAACATCTGGGTTCCATTGTAGAATCAGTTCAATGGAAACTCCCATGCTTCCCTTTGATACTGGAGCTTGAACCACGTTTATGCCTCCGCAGATATTTATAAGCTGTGTATGTGCAGCACCAGGTGCATATGTTTTTAAACCGTTTGGATCCTTTGCATAATAAACTTTCTTTTTTTGTGAATCTGGAATAGTTGTTACAACTCCATTAACTTGTTTAAAAACTTTATTATAATAATTTATTAGTTCAGATGCCTTATTTTCTTCTCCAAGTACATTTCCCAGAAAATTGATTGATGGAACTATGCTTGTTAAATTGTTATCGCCTTCAATATCTATGGCTGGAATTTGGCCAAATTTTTGTTGTATTTCATTAACATCGTCTAACGTGCCACCATGCCCTATTAAGACCATATCGGGATTTGATGATATTATGGATTCATAATTCGCGTCTTTTTTTCCACCTCCAAGAACCGGGAGGTTTTGATATTTATTAGGCATATAAATGTTTTCTTCTTCGGACCTTTGAGCATCCCATCCTACCATTTTGTCAGGGGCAAGCATGAATAGTTCTACTGTGGTTGAAGAGCTTAGAGAATAAACTTTATTAACTTCTACAGGGACATTGACGTTTCTTCCTATCATATCTGTTATTTGGTTTCCTGAGCCTGAGCTGGTTCCCGGGTAAGCCATGTATGTTCCAATAACACCCATTAGGGCTATGGCTGCGATTACTGTTATCATTATCAATTTTTGGTTTTTCATTATGAACCCTCTGATTTTAGCATATTTCATTTTATGCGATATGGATTAATAAACATGTTGAATTATATAAATTGGATAATAGTATTTTAATTACATTATTGTAATATAATACTCAATTTATTCGATATGTATATATATGCCTATTTAAAAATCATGATTATAAATTGGATGGAGGTATAAAAATGAAAAATAATAAATTAATTTCAATAATATTAATGATGTTTGTAATTTTTTCTGCATTAGGAATTGTATTCGCTGCTGGAGGAGGGGGCGGAGGCTCAGGTGACACTCCTAACGCCAGTATAAGTGTGGTTTTTGATAAAGAAACTGTAAACATCGGCGATAATGTCATTTTAAAAGTAACCATAACCAATGGAGGACCATACAATCTTACAAAAGTATTAGTAAAAGCAAAATTACCTGATGGATTAACATATCAAGAACATTACACTGGATTAGACCGGAATATTTACGATCCAAGCACCGGAATATGGGATGTAGGCAATATGACCTACGGAAAGAAAGGCTCACAAAAGACCATTAATATAGTTGCAAAGGTATCTTCTTCACTTGCAGGTAAAACTATTACAGCTGATACAGTATATACTCAAATTTATTATAATAACACCCTTAAAATTGTTCAACTTACATCACTGCCATCCAGCGTATCTACTAGTTTAAAAGTAAATAACACCAGCACTACCACTGATAATAATGGTAATACTGCACCAACCAGTCAAAATACTGCTAAAAAAACTGCTATTGCTAAAGCTATTAAAAATACAACGTCAAAAAATGGAATTGATAATCCTCAAAATCTAAATCCACCCACACTGGGAAATGCTTACGAAGTTAACAATGTAACAGCTCCCATTTCATCAAATACTCCCCAAACAGTATACGCTATTTTAGGCGGTTTGGCAATAGCAATTATGATTGGAATTGGCTATTTCAAAGGGATAATAGGTTAAATTTCCCTTATTTCATATTTTAACGGTGCTTCAATGACAACAGAAATATTTAATGGAATGCTCAGTAACACGACCCATGCCATTTCTCAGGGGCTTTTAATACCTGTAATGATAATTCTTGCCATATTTTTTGTATACGCCCTAATTAACCTGGGAATTATTATAGCAGAATATTACAAACGAAGAAAAACTGAATTTGATTTTAAATACTTCATAAATCATATTTTATCATTTAAAGATCAAAAAAATCCTGATAAATTAATTAAAGTGATTGAAACTGTTGAAATCCCTCAAAGTCATAAAAGCATACTTATAACTCTTGTAAACAGTTCAAATTTAAGTAGAGAATACAGAGAGTCACTTGCCCTTAAAATGGTTGAAGATGAAGGCATTAAAGCTGCTAAAAGATTAGAAAAAACGGATATAATCGCCAAGATTTCTCCTGCAGTGGGCCTTATGGGAACATTGATACCGCTGGGGCCTGGACTCACAGCTTTAGGAGCAGGAAATATTCAAGACCTTGCAGATCATCTTATAATTGCTTTTGATGCCGCTATATTGGGTATGGCTGCTGCAGCAATTGCATTCAGCATATCAAAAATCAGGCGAAGATGGTACGAGGAAGATATTTCAAATCTGGAAACAATGGTAGACACACTTCTGGAGATTTTATAATGCTAAAAAAAAGAATGCTGAAGAGGAGAAAAGAACTATTATCTACCGATGAAGAGATAGATCCCATGGTCTATGCCGTTAATATGGTTGATTGTATGCTTGTACTTGCAGTTGGGTTCCTCATATTTACTATAATGTCCATGAACATGCAAAGCATTATGTTTAATGACATGTCTCCACAGGAAAAACAAGATTTGATAAAAACTGTTAAGCAGACCATTGAGCTTAAAATGGGATCCCAGTTAAATGGAACTCCTCAATTACAAAATTCATCTGGATCAAACAATGGTTATACACAAATGGGAACCGTTTATAAAGACCCTAAAACGGGGAAAATGATAATGGTTCCAGGATAAAAAAACAATCAGGAGTTTAATTGATTTTTTAAACTTATTAAAGGTTAAAGGAGAATTTAAATGATTTATTTATGTGTTGATGACACAGATAACCTAAAATCAAGGGGCACAGGAAGACTTGCCCGTGCAATTGCAGCAAAACTGTCAAAAAAATATTCTGTATTTGGAGTTACACGACATCAACTTTATGTGCATCTAGATATCCCGTTCACGTCCCATAATAGCTGTGCTGTAATCCATATTGATACTGACATAAAAGAGTGCACAGATGAAATTTTTGAGATTGCAAAAAAAGAGATATATGATGATTTTATTGAAGGAAGCGATCCTGGTCTTTCAGTAGCACATGAAAGCCAGATTTTACCATCACTTGTTGCATATGGTAAAGATGCCAAAGATACAGTTTTAACACAGGAAAACGCAAGAACTCTTGCAAAAAATCTTAATATTCGTCTTGAAGGTCTTGGAGGAACAGAAGATGGAGTTATAGGTTCCATGGCAGGACTTGGATTGGCATTTACTGGAAATGATGGCAGATATTTGCAAATAGGTCACATTAGAGAATTATTAGGCCCTCAGCCTGTTGAAAAATTGATGGCTGCAGGTATTGATGCTATATTCACACTTGATGGTCAACTCGTCACTGCAGGTATGATATTTAACGATGCAAATAAATCTGTGAAACCATGTCCCCTAAATGGTAAATCCATACTCTTTGTAGATAATAATGATGGAATAATTAGTGCAGTTAAAAGAAATTAAATCTTAAAATGAATACTAAATGATGTATTTAAAAAAAATAGGAAGATTTTAAGCCGTTAATGGCTTAAAAACTTATTTTAAATATTTATTTTGCCTGAGATGCTTTAATTTCTTGAACTCTGTCCCTGAGCTTTTCAAGGATTTGCTTATCTGATAGAAGATCCGATTCTACGACTTTTCTCATTCGTATAGGTACACCTTCCATCCTATATGCACTTCCTTCTGCTTCCATACCCACAATTGCTGGTGGAATTATAATATCTGCCATTTCAGTGGTTGGAGTTCGGTGAGGCTCAATAGCAATAACAGGAATCTCTGCCATTCGCTCTAATGCTTTTTGTGGGAAGTGAGCACCAGGATCAGATGCAATTACCATCATTGAGTCTGCTTCTTTGTTTTGAAGTAAATCATTCGCCCCAGTTTCACCAGGATTGTATCTTGGTTCTCCTGTTGCAAAATCAACACAGTATGGGAATCCACTTTCCCATGTACATACCTGGTTGAATCCAGTTACGTTATAGTGGCCCCTCATTGGAATAAGAGTCCATTTAGAAGCGTCATTTAACTCCTGAACCAGACATATTGCAGTGTCAATGTTCCTGTGTTTTCCTCGGCTGTGAGTTATACCCATTCCAAAGAAGAGAATACCGAATTGAGCGTTTTTAAGTGCTTCAGCTACTTCATATATTTCTTCTCTTGGAATACCTGCAACTTCATCATATAAAATCTCTTTACCGTGTACAACTGCCCTTATAGCATCAAGAAGTTCGTAATCCTTGTCAAAGTCTACTTGCAGGTGTATATCTGCTAATTTAGATGAATCTGATTTTCTTGGATCTACAACTACAAGTGTTCTGTCAGCTCTTCCTCTTTCCCTGAAGAAACCTCTTGAAAAGACGTTTCTTGAAAGGTGTCTTGGGTGTGCGTGCATTGGGTTACATCCCCAGTATACAACTACATCTGCACGGTTTTTAACTTCACCAAATGTACATATTGGATATCCCACATCTTGAAGAGCGAGTACTGACGGTCCATGACATACAGACGCTGTGTTATCAATTACAGCCCCTGTTTTTTCAGCAAGGTCTACACCTACTCCCTGAGCTTCACAATCTGTACAGCTCCATCCATACATTAATGGTCTTTTTGAGTTTGCAAGTACTTGAGCAGCCTTTTCGATTGCTTCATCATAAGTGGTTTCTACAAATTCATCGCCCTGTCTTATCATAGGCTTTTTCCATCTCATTGCACCTTCTGTGTGTACAAATTTAGAGTGTCCGATTCTACATGCGTTTATAGTACCTACTATTTCGTTATTTTCTACCTTACAGATAATATCGTCACATAGGGTTCCACAAAACGGACAAACAACATTTTCTACTAGTTCCACAACTATTCCTCCTAATATTAGGTAAATTAAGGCGCTATATGGCCATTTCCTGCAGTTGCTGCGTATATAATTCCGCCTGCACCTTTAGTTGCAAGATCTCCTTTAAATTTAAAGAAGTTACCTTCTATTACCTCTCCTTCAATATCTACGTCCTTTTCGACTCCAAGGAATTCAAATCCAGGTAAGAATTCACCTATAACTCCTTTAACTACGATGGTACCGCCCTTCATTTCTCCGCCAGTTCTGGCCTTAACGTTACCTTCTATAATCAAGGTTCCACCGTTCATGTGTACTCCTGGCATGATGTTCACGTTTCCTTTGATAACCATTTTTCCACCGAGCATAAATTCGGCTATTTCGTTACCAACATCACCGTAAACTGTGAGTAAACCTCCACTCATTCCTCTCCAGTCACCACGGTAGGCTGAACCTATGTAATCTCCAGCGTTACCCATTATGGTAAGTTCTCCGCCTTCCATATCTCTTCCAGCCCATGGACCTGCATCTCCTTCAACAGTGATTTTTCCGCCTTTCATTTCAGCACCAGCATACATGCTAGCATTACCTTTGACGACTATTTCACCAGTGGTCATGCCTTGTCCTATTCTTTTGGTGTTGTAGACATCTCCGTCGAAGATGATCTTTATTTCAGATGCATTTTCAGAAGATTCGCCGTCTACATCAAAGAAGTCAGATAAAAGAGCTTTTTTGTTACCAAACCAGAGTTCTATATTTTTGATTTCATCAATGCTTTTACCTGCTATTGCATCAGGAGTTATTGTATCAGCCTCAATAGGTACTTGTGGCTGTGATTTTGGTGTTAAAATTATTTCTGCCATTTTAATCACTCCTCAATTAATGGAACTGATTTTGGAATGTATTCATCCTGTACTGGGTAGTTCTCAAGGTTTACTGAGTAATATTGTTTAAACCATTTATCCACATCAGCTTTTACAGCTTCTTCTGCTTCTGGTTTTCCATGGGTGTTTATCCAGTATGTTCTTCCATAAATGTCAGGGTTTGTCATTGCTCCATCAACAACTACAATTTCCCCATCTTTAAGCACATAAGATGCATTTCCAAAGGCTTTTTCTATTGCCATGTATTCTGCAGATTGATCCTGTGTTTCTGGGTTGAAATCATATACTGCAATATCTGCATCTGCACCTGCTCCGAGATGTCCTTTGGTATCACTTAAACCGAGCACTTTAGCAGCTGTTGCTCTTGTAACTTGAGCTATTTCGTATAATGAGTATTCACGGTCTAATGTGGCCACAGTGGTTTTGGTTTGTGCCCATTTGTGAAGTTCATTTTCAATCATGTTCATTCTGTACTGGTTACTCATTAACCATGCAATAACTCTTGGATACCTTGTGAATGGCCCTGCATTTGGGCTGTCAGTGGTTAAGCATACTTTACTTGCATCTTTTGTATGTAAGAAGAGTTCCATTCCAACTCCCCATTGAGCTGCAGGAACTGGTGCTCTGGCTGCATATATAAATGGAACTACTCCTGAACCAGTTTCCATTTCAACATCGCAGTTAGCCCATTTAAGACCATTTAAAGAGTGTAAATCATACTCCATTGGTCCGTCTGCTGTCATTGTGGTTGTTTCATCTAATGTTACTTGACCAACGTCAATTACAATGTGATCGTTTTTGTTTACGTAATCTGCAACTTTAGGTGCTTCCGATACAAAATCTCTCCAGTTTGTTCCTCCGTAACAGTGGAACTGAACGTGTGTAGCGTATAGAATTTTATCTCTGTTACCATATTTAGGGGTCGGAGTAATGTCTTTAGGTACATCGAAGGATGCAATAGTTGTTTCGTAGTTTCCAGGGTGTCCAAGGTCGTTACAGTGTAAATGTATTGCGTGTGGAAGTCCGAGCATTTCATTTACTTCTGCTAAGCCTTTTATGATTTCTGCACCTGTTACATCAAAGTATGGTACTGGGTCGTTGATTCCGTGAACGTTTCCTCCCCATGCCCATGCTTCTGTACCTGCAGGGTTTACAATTTTTATTGCGTATCCTTTGGTTACTCTAAGTAACCATGCTGCATAAGCTGCACATTTATCCAGATTGCCTTCTTTTATGTACTTCATTACAAACCAGTTGTTTCCAAATAGTGGGAAAGCTGCATGGTCAATTATAGGCATGTCATGGAACTCTTCGTGAGTGTGTCTTGCAAGTAATGGAGGCATAGCTGCTTCCATAGCAGTTGTGTAACCCATCTGAGCATATCTGTAACCGGTCATGAATGTTGATGGAACTGAGAACCCACTTCCAGCTCTTCTACCTCCAAAATTTGTTTCAACGTCTTTTTTACTGTCTTCTGGACGGTACATCCTTCCAACATTAACTTTTGCACCGGCTATGTGTGTGTGAGGGTCAACTCCTCCAGCCATTACGATTTTTCCAGAAGCATCTATTACTTCTGCTTTATCACTTACACTGTCCACTACTTGTCCGTCTCTTATACAGATGTCCATCTTGTCTCCATCGATGTTATTTAGTGGATCATAAACCATTCCGTTTTTTATTATTTTTTCCAATGAAAATCCTCCTTTGAGGTCTTAAATCATCTGCGCTTTTTTATAAACCTTCATTAAAGTAGGCATGTCTAAAACTTCTTCATCTGTTGGGTTGACATCTACAGGAATGTTTTTAAAACTTGGTGTTGCTGTACAGTCAGTTATAGGCCTTATAACTCTGTTTGCCCATGGGCCCATAGGGATGTATAACATTCCATCAGGGAGAGTTTCTTTTGTAGCTACAACTTTAACAATAACATCTCCGTATTCTGAAACAACTTCGATGTTATCCCCTGCAGTTACACCTAAATCTTCCATTTGATCTTTGTTCATGTGGCATATTGCTGCAGCGTCAACGTACATTGGAAGGTCTTTACCAGATTCTATGGCTTGACCTTGCCATACTGTTCTTCCTGTGTTTAATATAAAATTCATTCTACAACCTCCAGGGCTATGGCGCCTACTGGGCACGCTTTAACACAAGTTGCACATTCTTTGCATTCTTTTGATCTGTTTATTTTTATAGCACCGTCATCTACTAAAATAACTGGCTCAACATCTCCAGATGTTCCTTTTCCTCCAGCAATCTCTGTACTTTTTGATGCGTTTACAGGACATGCTACAACACAGTTCCCGCATCCGTGACAAAGTTCTCTATGTGCTACAAGTTTAATCGCCATTATTTACCCTCCGTTAATTTTAATGATTCCACAGCTTTTTGCCATGCTTTGGATTTAGTAGGAGTGTAGTTTACATCAGTCCTTTTAACTGCTATAGCTTCAGTAGGGCAGGCTTTTTCACATGCTCCGCAGTATATACAGTATTTTTCGTCTTTATGGAGCCTTTCAGCTATTTTACCAGATGCAGATGATGCTGGGAATGATAGCACATTACATGGACATACTTCAATACATGTTTCACATCCCTGGCAGGCATCTTGATTTATGGTTAGTTCACCTTCAAATGGTTTTTGAACTTCAAATACATCTTTTGGACAGATTTCTTTGCACCATCCACAGTTAACACATAAACCTTCATCTACTACCATGTTTCCTTTAATTTCTGCTTCGGAAATTTCATATTCTCCGTAAGGACATACTTTACATATGACTTTTATAGCATCTTCAGGACATATTCGCTTGCATATTCCGCAGTATACACAACTATCTTTATCCACAATTATATCAGATGCTATTTCTGGACTTGAAGATGTAGGAAGCTGTTCTTCTAAATATATGGCGTCTGCTGGACACATTTCTTCACACATTCCACATGAAATACAAGCATCTTTATCTACTTCTATTTCACCTGTGACAAGTTCAGATCTGTCAGGTAATTCTCTAATAACGCTTATAGCTCCTTGTGGACATGCTATATCACATGCTCCGCAATAAACACACTTTTCAAGTTCAGGTGTAATTGATCTGATAAGTTTTGGGTATTCTTCTATTTCTTTAATTGGTTTATCGTCTATTGTGAAATCTATTGCTTCAACAGGACATCCTACACTACACATACCACAAAGTACGCATTTGTTTTCATTTATGTCGATTTTTGAAGCATCTACTTCATTTCTTACAATTGCACCTATTGGACCAAGTTCTATTGCATCCACAGGACATATTTGCTCACATATACCACATCCAATACAAGTATCATTTTCAAAGGAAAGCTTTCTGTCTTCTTCTGCTTCCCTCTCAATGCAGATATTCTTTTCTTCAGTGGTTTTTTCATTTGATACCATTTTCTACCTCCAAAAATTCCTCAAAAATCGTAGATTTTTGGGACACAAAACTGAAAGTTTGCAAATCTCTGATTTCCAAAGTTTTGCTTGTTCCAATTTTTGTGGTTCAGAAACCTATCAAAAATCATGGATTTTCGAATGCTTCGATTTCTTGAACCTCCAAAAATATTATTTTTGGGGTTTCGGAAACTTTTCGTTTACTTCAACATGCAAAAATTTTTAATTTTTGCTGTTCAGAAACCTTCGGTTTCTTGAACCTCCAAAATTTCTATTGAGTTGGTTGGACACCTTGATTCACATATACGACATCCACAACACCAATTAGGGTCTATCTGTGCTTTGAGGTCAGTTAAATCTACAGCTTTCATTAAGCATGTATCTACACAAAGCCCACATCCTATACAGCTATCTTTCACTTTAGGGTCAAATTTATGCCCCATTAACGTTATAATGATTGTCCTTGTCTTTTCTGTGTCTTTTGTTAGTGCATTGGTCATTTTTAAAAAATCTTCAGGACATAGTTTGCTTATAGTTTCAGCGATTTCAATGGAATCCCATGATATATTTCGGCCGTTAATATAGTGCGATACTGTTGATCTATCCATTCCCAGTGTTTCAGCAATTTCTTTTTGAAGATAACCATCTTTTCTAAGATTTATTGCTGCTAGGTAATTTAAACCTGAGAGGATATGTTTAGGCATGAACTCACCATGTGTATTGATTACACGTTTCTTGATCTTTATATATATACATTCTCACTAAAATCAAATAGGAAAGTTTATATAGTGATGTGTACTATTCACACACAATATGATATTGCAATTCAACATTTAAACTACTTAAAATAAAAATACAATATGAATAACTCTTTAATTTAAATAAAAAAGAATTTTAGTTGTTAAACTATTCATCCTTAGCTTCAAGAGTGCATTTTCCATCTTTACATTCATGTTCAACTTCAATTAAAAAATCCTTAATTTTTTCAACATCGATTGAAGTTAAACCTCTTATTGTTTCACCTTCTACTTGAATCTGTAAAATTCCATCGTTATTTGTAACTACTTTACCTGGGATATAACACCTTCCAAGGGATAATTTAACAGAATCTCCCGGTTTAACTTCATTTTCTAGATATTCACATAGTTCATCGCAGCTAACACAAACATTTTCTTCTTTCAACATATCACCTTCATTTTGTATACTAAAATTTGTAGTTCATTGTATTTAAAAAATAATATTTCAAATAAATTAAGCTTTTTCAACCTTTACAGCACAATATTTAAGCTCAGGAGTTTCAGATACCGGATCCAAAGCGTTGTTTGTAATTAAATTAGTTGGAGTTTCGCTGAAATGAAATGTCATGGCAACAAGACCCTCAGGAACCGTATCTGTTATTTTGATTTTAGCATTCATTTCTCCTCTTCTTGATGAAACTTTCACAATATCTCCATTACTAATTTCAAGATTTAATGCATCTTCTGGATTAATTTCCAAAAGTTCAAATTCATATAATTTATTCAATCCTTCCACTTTCCGAGTCATAGTGCCTGTATGATACTGGTAAAGACTACGTACTGTTGTTAAAACTAAAGGATACTCTTCATCAGGAATTTCGGCGGGCAGACGGTATTTTAAAGCTTTTAGTTTGCCCTTACCGTTTTCAGTGGAAAACCCTTCTTTATGAAGAGTAGAAGTTCCTGAACAATCTTTATCAGTACATGGCCATTGTAACCCTCCATTCTCCAGGCGATCATAGGAAATACCTGCATAAATAGGAGTTAGAGATGCTAATTCATCGAAAATTTCTGAAGGATTAGCGAAAATAAAGCCTTTACCATCCATTCTTTTTGCAATTTCGGCTATAATCCACCAATCAGGCTTTGAATCACCTAATGGCATTATTGCCTTGTTAATTCTTTGAACTCGCCTTTCAGTGTTTGTAAAAGTCCCTTCTTTTTCTGCAAATGTACATGCCGGAAGAACAACATCTGCAAATTCGGCAGTTTCTGTTAAGAAAATATCTTGAACCACTAAAAAATCAAGTTTTTCCAGTGCTTCTTTTACATGGGCAGAATCAGGATCACTTAAAACAGGGTTTTCCCCTACAATATAAATGGCTTTAATATTACCATTGTAAGCAGATTCAAATAGTTGAGTAAGAGTTAAACCCTTTTCTTTGTTTAATTCACAATTCCATGATTTTTCAAACTTTTTTAAAGTTTCTCCATTATCTATTTTCTGATAACCCGGATAAATATCGGGTAAAGCTCCCATATCACAGGATCCTTGCACATTGTTTTGTCCACGAAGTGGATTTACTCCTGAAGACGGTTTACCAAGATTTCCAGTAATTAATGCAAGATTACTAACAGCTAAGACATTATCAGTTCCATGAGAATGCTGTGTTATGCCCATTGAATACAATATAGATGCGGCATCAGAAACTGCATAAATCCTTGCTGCTTCAATTAGATTTTCCTTAGTTACTCCTGTAATTGTTTCTACTGAACCTGGATCGAATTCTTCAAGTGATTTTTTGAAATCATCAAAGTTTTCAACATGTTCTTTTATGAATTCTAAATCATGAAGATTTTCTTTAACTATTATATGCATTATTCCCATAAGAAGAGGAACATCTGTTCCCGGTTTATGCTGTAAAAATAAATCTGCATGTTTACATAGTTCAATTTCCTTGGGATTAGCTACAATTAATTTTGAACCATTATCAACGGCTTTTATTATTTTTAATGCCAATACTGGGTGTGAGGATGTAGTATTTGTTCCTATAGCAAATATACAGTCTGCATCACCAATTTCTGTTATGGAATTAGTCATTGCCCCGCTTCCTATACTTTGACCAAGTCCAGAAACAGTGGAGGCATGGCAAAGCCGGGCACAGTGATCAATGTTATTTGTACCCATTATTGCCCTTGTAAACTTTTGAATGAGATAATTTTCTTCATTAGAACATTTTGCAGATGCTATGGCTGCAAAAGAACTTCCTTTATAATTAGAAAGGTTTTGAGCTATATAATTCAATGCTTCGTCCCAGCTTGCTTCTTTAAACTCTCCATTTCGTTTTATAAGAGGTGAAGTTAATCTATCAGGATGGTTAACAAAATTATACCCAAATCTTCCTTTAACACAAAGATTACCTTCATTTACAGGATTATCCAGATCGCCCCTGACATTTTTTATTTCATTTCCCCTAATTCCCAGATATATCCCACAACCCACTCCACAGTAAGGACAGATTGTTTTAATTTCTTTTGAAGGTTTTAAACCTTCTTTAGGTATAAGTGCCCCTACAGGACATCCTACAACACATTCTCCGCAAGATACACAGTTTGATTCCAGTATTGGTTTATCTGCAAAAGCTGTGATTTTGGTTTCATATCCTCTGTAACTAAAATCAATAGCATTAACGCCCAGAATCTCATTACATATTCTGACACATATACCGCATAAAATACATTTTTGAAGATCACGATTAAAGAAGGGATTAGAAGTGTCTTTAGGAATTTCTTTGACTTTCCGCCTTAAACCTTTAAGATCATCTTCTTTTATATCGAGATATGCTGATATCTTTTGAAGACCACAGTTATTATCTTTTGCACATGTAAGACAATCTGATTCATGATTTACAAGTAATAATTCTGTTGTTACTTTCCTAATGTTATTTAAACGTTTATTTTCAGTTATAACATTCATTCCCTCTTCAACTACAGTTTCACAGGATGTGACTACACGTCCCTCGTCGATTTCAACAATACATAACCTACATGCTCCAAATGATTTTAAATTTGGATTATAACACAAGTTAGGTATATAAATATCATTTTTAAGGGCTGTTTGTAGAATGGTGTCTCCCTTTTCTGCTTTAATATCCATTCCATCTATAAAAAGCGTTATTTTGTCATTCATGTTAATCTCATAAGTTTTTATTAGTTATAGTACCAAAATATAGAATAATTTAATATTGATATATATTTATAATAAAGATGTAGGTTAGTTATTTTGTAGGTGCAATAATTATGAAAATTATTAGTGTTATAGGAACAAAAAATACTGGAAAAACTACTTTAGTGGTTAAAATAGTTAAAGAACTTGTAAATCGTGGATTTAAGGTTGGAACAATTAAGCATATGCACAAAAGCTTCGACATCGAGGGTAAAGATACATGGGAACACCAAAAAGCAGGTGCAGAGCTTGTAGTTGGCTCAGCAGATAAAACATTCTTTATTTTAAATGAGAGTTTAGAATTAAAAAATATTTTAAACATGATAGAATGCATGAAAAAACTTGATTTTTTAGTTATTGAAGGTTTAAAAACATCAAATTACGCTAAAATATCAGTATCATCCTTTAAAGATGAATATACTATAAAAAATGTAAATGCTCTGGAAATAAGTGATGATGAACTTAAATCATTGGTTGATCTAATAGAAAAACGTAGCTACGGTCGTTTACCTGATTTAAACTGTAATGATTGTGGTTATGGAAAATGTGAAGATTTTGCAAAAGCTGTAGTTAAAGGAAATGAAGCTGAAAGCACATGCGCTATGAAAAAAGTAAAAAATATTGAACTTAAAATAGATGGTAATCCTATTCCTATGAACAAATTTGTGCAGAATTTTGTAAGAAATACAACAATAGGCATGATATCTTCCCTTAAAGGGGATGAACTAAAAGACTTTGAAGGTAAAAAAATCGAATTAATGATTAAAAATGCTCAAAGTTGAAAATAAACATGTAATATCCCTAAAATTTTATATACCCTCAAAAAAAATTAATTCATGCAATTATAATAAATAAAATAAACCATTAGAGTTTATATTTAATTATATGATCGCTGAAGCATTATTATCTTCATTATCCTCTTTTGGTTTAGAAATACATTCAACTGCATCAGCTTTAGAGCATAAATCAATGCATGTTCCACATTTAACGCATTTACTTTGATCAATTGTATGTGGTTCCTTTTTTTCTCCACTTATTGCATTTACTGGACATGATTTAAGGCATAGCATGCATCCATTACATTTATCTTGTATTATATTGTAAGATATGAGATTTTTGCATACAAGGGATGGACAAATCTTTTCATTTATATGTGCATCATATTCATCTTTAAAAAGATTTAAAGTTGTTAGTACAGGATTTGGAGATGTTCCTCCCAGCGCACAAAGAGATCCTTCTTTTATTCCCTCAGCTAACTCCATAAGTAATGCTATATCTTCTATATGGCCTTTACCTTCAGTAATATCTCCTAAAATATCCAGCATTTGTTTGGTTCCAAGTCTACAAGGCACACATTTTCCACATGATTCTTTTTGGATAAATCCAAGGAAGTACTGCGCCACATCCACCATACATGTGCTTTGATCCATTACTACAAGCCCACCAGAGCCCATTATTGCCCCTGCCGTCACCAGTGAATCATAATCTATAGGAGTGTCAATAAACTCCTCTGTTAAACATCCTCCAGATGGCCCTCCAATTTGAACCGCTTTAAACTCGCCATCATCTAAAATTCCGCCACCAATATCAAAAATCACTTCTCGTAGGGTTGTGCCTAATGGAACTTCAATTAGCCCTGTGTTTTTAACCTGACCCACTAAGGAGAATGTTTTTGTTCCTTTGCTTGCATCTGTCCCGTATTCAGCAAATTTACCTGGACTTTCCTGCATTATAAAAGCTACGCTTGCAAATGTTTCCACATTATTTATAACAGTTGGTTTACCCCATAAACCAGAAGTTGTGGGAAATGGTGGTCTTGTGCGTGGTGTTCCTCTTTTTCCTTCGATTGATGCAATTAATGCAGTTTCTTCACCACATACAAATGCACCTGCACCTTCTTTAATCTCTATATCAAAATTAAACCCAGAATTATTGATATTTTTCCCTAAAAACCCGTATTCTCTCATTTGAACTAAAGCATGTTTCAATCGTTCCAGTGCAAGAGGATATTCTGCTCTACAGTAAATATAAGCGTTTTTTGCTCCAGTTACATATCCTCCGATTAATATTCCTTCTAAAACTGAATGTGGATCGCTTTCAAGTAAGGATCTGTTCATAAAAGCTCCAGGATCACCTTCATCTGCGTTACAGATTAAATATTTAGTATCTGCTTCCGAATCTATGCAGAATTGCCATTTCATCCATGTAGGAAACCCTGCTCCTCCTCTTCCCCTTAATCCTGATTCTTTGAGTTTTTCTATTATTTCTTCAGGTTTTAGTTTAAGAGCATTTATAAATCCACTGTATCCTTCATTTGCTATGTAATGGTCAATATTTTTTGGATCTATAAATCCACAATGCCGCAAAATTTTTCTAACCTGCGGCTTAAGCACAGGCATATCAAAAAATGAGTTTATACCTTGAATTTCACCTTTTCCGACAGTTCCCAGTGCATGTTCTGGCAGAGGGTCATCATTAATTAAGTATGATTCAACTATTTTTGTGGCAATTTTTGGAGTTATATTACCATAGAAAATTCCTGGTTTTCCCTTTTTAAACACAGTTATGATAGGTTCCACGTAACAAATCCCAATACATCCTACTTCCATAATTTCTGCTTTTAAATCATGGTCTTCAAGTGTTTCTTCAATTATTGGTATTAATGCTGATGCTCCTGCAGAATTACCGCATGTTGCAGAGCCTATAAGTATCAGAGGATCCTCTCTTTCATATAAAGAGTTATATTCTTCCTTTGCTTTTTGAGTTATTTTATTAAAATTCATTTAAAGTCCCTTTTTATTGGTTTATAATCATGACTCAATTATCCTTATTTGGAGATTTAGATTTTCGAAACATCTTTTTAATATCTTTTAAACCTATTTTAGATTCTACATTATCATTAATCATTGCACATGGTGCTAAAGCACAGCATCCCAGGCATCCTACCGATTCTAACGAATATTCAAGGTCAAAAGTTACTTCACCTTCATTTATTCCTAAATGTCTTTCTATTCCTTCTATAATCTGGGAAGCTCCTAACACATGGCATGCAGTTCCTTTACAAACCATAATATGTTTTCTGCCAATAGGATCGAATCTAAATTGAGCATAAAATGTTGCAACCCCATAAACTTCGCTTTCAGGCATGTTTAAGAATTTAGAAACTTCAATTATGGATTCTTCAGATAAATAACCAAAATTAGATTGAATATCCTGTAAAACAGGTATTAATTCTGATTTTTCGCCATTGTATGATGATAATATTTCCTCTAATGTTTTCTCCATTAAATTCCTCCGACAATAATGCCCATAAAGTTGATTTGTAAATTTCTAATTAATTATTTTAAATCAGTATAAAAAGTAGTGATATTTATGGAATTGTACTGTATAAATTTTTGTATTCATATTAATTCAAGGAGTTTAAATTCTTTAATATTGCTATTTTTTAATATTCTCAAAGTATTTGTGATTATTTTCCAATTTTATAATTCGTAATAAATATATTTAATCAAAAACATAAAATAAACAAACATCAATGGAGAGAACCGTCATGCAAAATGAATTTCCGGAACATCATATAAGCATAAGGGAAAGATTTAAAGAATTTGGAAATATTTTAAATGAAATGGGAAAAACAACAGAAGAATCAGGCCCCATAGATAAAAAAACATCCCATTTAATCCAGCTTGCAGCATCAGCAGCTATAAGATCAGAAGGTGCTGTACACAGCCATGCCCGAAGAGCTCTTGAACTGGGGGCATCGCCTGATGAAGTATATCATGCCCTAATTTTAGTTACAAGCACTATAGGATTCCCCACTGTTGCAGCAGCCATTTCATGGGTAGACGACATAGTAGAAGGTTCAGATAAATCAAACACCCCTATGTCCAAAAAATAATAATATTTCCCTATTTTAAATATATTCAATTTCGAAGCCAATTTGAGGAAGAATCATGCCAAAAATGGTTAAAAATATAAAAGCATTGCGAGTAGGCAAAGAAAACTCTGAAATAGATGAAGTAATAAGTAATGATGAAGAAATAAAGGTTATTGTAAATAAAACTGTTATTGGAACTTTTTCAATGAGCCCTACACATCTAAAAGAATTTGCAATAGGATATTTACTTGGAGAAGGATTATTAAGTTCCAAAGAAGATATAACCAAACTTGAAATTGAAGATAACACTATAAAAGTTGAAACCAGCCTTGCTGATTTTGATTTAAGAAGAGAACTGGTAATGAGCTCTGATTGTTTTGGTGGAATGAGAAGTAAAATAGAATTTACAGAAAAAGTCGAATCAGACTATAAAATCTCCAAAGAGATGATTCTTGATGCATCTAAAAAATTAAGAGAAAGTTCAGATATTTGGAGTAAAACCGGAGGGACTCACATCGCTGCTTTAGTTAATGAAAATAAATTCATTGCTATAGAGGACGTCAGCAGGCATGTGGCCATAGATAAAGTAGTAGGTGCAGGGGAATTGGATAATATTGATTTTTCTAATAGTTTCATGTTTTCAAGCGGCAGAATGCCTGGAGATATGATAATAAAGATCGCAAGGATTGGTATTCCTATTATTTCATCTAAATCTGCACCTACATCCTCCGGATATATGGTAGGTGGAGAAACAGGTGTTACAATAGTTGGATTTGTAAGAGGAGGCAGATTTAATATTTACACTCATCCAGAACGTATATTAATCTAAAATAGCTTTTTTTTATTTATTTTAAATTTAAGGCCTAAATTTTTTAGTATAAACTATTTTTTTACTTTGCAGAATGCCCTACAGGGAAACTATAAATAATTCTTTCATTAGAAGGCAGATGCAAAATATTTATAACCTGATCCTCATAAAAAGATCCTATTGCCACTGTTGCAAGATTCATGGCCTGGGCTTGAAGATAAATGTTCTGTCCAGAATGCCCTGCCTCTATATCAACAAATCGGATGCTGAGCTTATTATCTTTATATTTATTCATCATCTTATCATCGTTTCCTGTTATCACAATATTTACTGGTGCTTCTTTTATCCAAAGCTGATTATGGGATGCTTTTGCAAATTTCTCCCTTAAATCCCCATCTAATATCTTCTCAAGGCTGTGGTTTTGAGGAACATAATGATAAAACCCACTATCCAAACCTTTTACACTTCCATTACCTACAATTAAGTAAATTTCGAGAGGATAAGTATGCCCTCCTGATGGAACAGTTTTAAAATTCTTACTAGCTTCTGTAACTCCATAAGCTGCCCATAAAAGTTGTGAAACATCATTTAAGGTTAAAGATTCATTAGTATATTTTCTAACAGAACGTCTGTCATGAATAGCTTGTTCTACAGACATACTTCCTGTAAATTTAGGGTTTGGAAGATCTACAGTGCCTATAACTGTTCTTGAACTGTATTCAACAGGTTTAGGCCATATTAAATAGGCAATAACTGCAAAAAGCAGTATAATTAAAATAATTAAAGCAATTTTCCCCTTTGTAGACATTAATAATATATTCTAATCAATTTCCTTATATATTTTAACATTTAATTTTGGATTCAATTAGAAGGTTTTTCTTCCTTAATTTCATGTTCTTGTTCTGGTTCTTTGCCTTTTATTAGGCCGTATGTTATTGCTGTTGCACAAAACACGAGCCCTAATAAAATTATTCGTTCTAAGGGATGCTTACTAAAACTATAGCCTGGCCAAACCGCAGGAACACCAATAGCTATACCACTAAACAAGAAAATAAAAACTAAAACAGCCACAACAATTGCAATAACTTTCCTAACATTCACCATTAAACACGTCCATCTAAGATATAACTTTTAATTCACATTAACTTACTAATATCAGTATTAATCAACTTAAAATAAGTTCTATGAGCTTTTATAATGTCATAAGTGCTAATTTTATCTCTTCCATCAATAACAGCACTACAACCAGACAAAAGCAAAATAAAAGCTTTTTCAGTATTTGTGAAGATTGGTGTTCTCCCCCCAGCACCTTTCCAATTATTAAACACAGACATGTACCCTATTTCATGCAAACCATTAAAGAGTTTCTTAGCTTTTTTATCCTGCCATTTAACCTTACCTAACTTCTTGAAGAATTCTTTAGTTGGTTGGGGTGTTTCTTGTTTTGAATCAAAATTCTCAAGCAGTAAAAGTATTCTTGCAGCCATTTCACCATAACAAACGTTATATAACTCTTCTTTGGAGAATTGCCTGCCCAACCTAATACAGTAAATATCTGATACAAAAGTATAAGGCAACAGAACCTGTTTAGCTACGATTAAAGGCGTAAAAGGTATATTTAAAGGAAATTTACTCATATTCTTAGAGGCTATTTTGATTAATTCTGAAGGTTCATCATAATCTCCAGAATCCATCAACGGATCGTTAGGTACACCATGAACCAGCTTCTCATAAACCTCAGAATCAACTAAACTTAATATACCTTCCACTACTTCTTTTAATCCTTCAATATCGCTAAAGTCTTTTAGTACTTTTTCTGCTACTTTTTCTGTTGGTTCTGCATGTAATAATCCCATAAGTATAACTCCTGTTTTTATCTTTTTTTATCCGAATGCCCATTTTTTTATTCCATTATATATGGAATATCCATTGTTGATTACTGCTTGTGTTACTGGATGATTCCAAATAGGATCTAAACGTTTATGTATTGCAGGTTTAACATTCTTCTCCATCCACGGCTTAACAGTCTTATTATAATACTTCACAACCTTAGGAGCAGTTTCCCTAACAAAAGTTTTAGTTTACTTAAACCATTTTGATATTAAAAGAAAAATTAAAGAAATATTATTTCAGTGTTTTTCTAATTCAGACTTATTTTCCTCCCCTAATCTATCCACTAGTGAAGGTAAATCTGTTTTAAGAAGTTTAAAATAAGTTTTATAAGCAATCAGAATATCTTCCATGTTTATTTTATCCCTACCATTATTTACAGCACTACAAGCAGCTAAAAACAAAAGAAATTTCTCCTCTGAAACATTTAGAACACCACTCTTTATCATACCCCATTTTTCACGTTTTATTTCACCATGTAATTTATGTATTTTCCCAAAAAGTTTTTTTGTTTTTTTGTCTTTCCATTTGATTTTTTTTAGTTTTTGGAAGTATTCTGCTGTAGGTTCAGGAGTTTCAGTAACTTCGTCAAATTTATCTAATGCAAAAATGAGATGTTCATCTAGTTTGCAAAGATGCAGTTTTTTCATTTCCTCGTAACCCAATTCTTTTCCTGTATTCATCTGGTAAACATCTAAAAAGAATGAATACATTCTGTAAACTTCAAAAAAAGTAATTAAATCAGTTAATGGAGGATGATAAATTAATATGCGGTGGCTCATATTCTCATGTGCAAGATGAGCTACTCTTAATTTTTTATCATCCTCCTCAATGAATTTAACCTTATTATGATGTTTATCTGTATACTTCCATGTTTTAAAAAATCGTTCATATAATTCAGAGTCATACAAACCCTTTATTTCATCTGCTAATTCCTTAACACCATTAACATCGCCAAAATCACTGATTAAATTATTGTAATCTTTTTTTATGTATTTGAATTCATCATACTCCCACATTTTCTTTCATCTACCTTTCTTTTAATTTTTATATTAGTTTACCAGATTCCTAATTTATTTCCAAACCAGCCTAAACCATCTGTGACTTGTTTAGCGCCAGGCACATTTTTCACAACCCATTGAGTTGCCGGATGATTCCAAACAGGATCTAAATATTTATGTGTTACTGGTTTAACATCTAGATTGGTCTTTGTAAACTAAATATAGATCTGCTAGACAATATAAGAAAAATCCTATTTCAAAATAGAATAATAGTTCTGATGTGTATATTAGTGCAAATATGCAGACATATGTCAATATTGATGCTTGAAATATGATTAAAAGCACAAAAGCTAATTCAGGATTAAAATAATTATAATATTCACGTTGCAACGCGCTTAAAATGAGATAAACACCAAAAGATACTAAAAAAAAACATTAATAGATACCTTGAACCTAAAAAAGAATATATAGCTACAAATATAGCTATCAAACCCCAAAACAATAAGTAAATCTCCCATAAGCTCATAAAACCTCTTCCATACATTAACAGCTTTCAATTATAAACTAATTATTTCATTCAATCTCTGCCCATCAACTCTAAAAGCCTCTTTTTAGCTTCAACTGTTTCTTCAAAATCAGAATCTAACTCTAAAGCTTTGTTGTAGCATTCAAGCGCTTCACCGTATTTTTTAAGTTTTTGAAGCGTGTTTCCTTTTTCAAACCATGATTCTTCATCTTCAGGATCTAATTCTAAAGCCTTATCAAAGCAATCAAGTGCTTTAAAATACTGTTCACGTTTCTTATAAGCATCGCCTTTCCAATAGTAAACCTCAGTATCGCTAGGTTCATATTTTAAAAACTCATCAAAACAAGTGATAATCTCATCAAACATCCCTAACTTATTAAAAGCAAAAACTTTACCATAATAAGCATCCCTAAACTTAGGATCAATCTCAATAACCCTATCAAAACACTCTAAAGCATCATCATACTTTTCCATCTTCAAAAATGTATTGCCTATTTTATGCATTGAATCTAAATTTTTTGGACATATCTCTAAAGCTTTATTATAACATTTAATTGCATCATCTAATTTTTCTAAGTCGTTTAATGCATTTCCTTTGCTATACCACGCTGCTGAAAACTCAGGATCAATTCCTATAGTTTTATCATAGCATTTAATTGCTTCTACGGGTTTTTTCAATCCCCTAAGTGAATTTCCTTTATTATACCATGCGTATTTAAATTTTGGATCTAATTTTATAGCCTCGTCATAATATTCAATGCTTTCCTTAAATTTACCCTCTTCTCTGAGTTTAATACCTTTAGAATTCAATTTTCTTAACGTATTTCGTTTAAATAGATCGAAAACCATTATGTCTGCTCCTTTTACCAAATCCCTAATCCTCTTGCAAACCAGCTTACTCCGTCAGCCACTTGTTTTATTCCTGGAAGGTTTCTTATTGCCTTAAATGTCTTACTTTGCACAATAGGATCTAATAGTTTATGTGCTGCTGGTGCGATATATTTTTGTGCCAAAGGCTTAAAATGCCTATCATACACATTTTTAACCTGATACACCTTCTCTTTAACAAAAGTTTTAGCTTGAGCATATTTATATCCAACATACTTAACTAAACCCTTCTTTTGAAACTCAGCTCTTTCACTGTTAAACCGGTCAAGTGCAGGTTTAAGAGTTTTATTGTAAATGGACTTAGCTGAGGCTTTAAAACTATCAACAAAATTATTCATTACAATCTTAGCTTCGTTAATTTTATTACCTGCCCATGCAACAGCATTACCTGTAGCAGTTATAGCTCCGCTAATTATCCCTGGTGTGTTTATCATCATTAAAGAGATGTAATCCTAAAAGAAATATTAAATAATTATTTATCCATCATAAATTTCTCATACCATTTCATTGCTTCTTCAGGTTTTTCCATCGCAGTAAATGCTATTCCCATACCTGCTGCAGCACCTTTATTATTAGGATCAATTTTCAATGCTTTTTTATGATACTTAATTGCTTCTTCAGGTTTTCTTAATCCGCTAAGTGATCTTCCTTTATTATTTAATGCATCTACATCTTCTGGGTCTATTTTTAAGGCTTTATCAAAATACTCCAATGCTTCATCGTGTCTACCAAGGTTCAAAAGAGCTAAACCTTTATTATACCAGGCCCATTTATGTTTTTGGTTGATTTTTAAAATTTTGTCGAAAAATTCAATGGCTTCTTCATATTTGCCTTCTTTTATTAGTTTAATGCCATTTTCATTCCATTTAAAACATTTAATTTTATTAAACATGGTAATAACACCCTTAATATTTTTTAAAATTGAAAAACACATTTACCATATCCCTATCTTATTTCCAAACCAACCTAAACCATCTGTGGCACGTTTAAAGCCA